>NZ_JACJDU010000170.1:0-265 GCF_014163715.1 Shewanella sp. SR44-4
CAAGGCTAAATACTCCTGACTGACCGATAGTGAACCAGTACCGTGAGGGAAAGGCGAAAAGAACCCCTGTGAGGGGAGTGAAATAGAACCTGAAACCGTATACGTACAAGCAGTGGGAGCGGTTCCGTCCTTCGGGACAAGAGACCGTGACTGCGTACCTTTTGTATAATGGGTCAGCGACTTACATTTTGTAGCGAGGTTAAGCGAATAGCGGAGCCGTAGGGAAACCGAGTGTTAACTGCGCGTTTAGTTGCAAGGTGTAGAC
>NZ_JACJDU010000171.1:0-264 GCF_014163715.1 Shewanella sp. SR44-4
TCCGCCGCTCGTCACCTCAGGAGCAAGCTCCCTTGTGTTACCGCTCGACTTGCATGTGTTAGGCCTGCCGCCAGCGTTCAATCTGAGCCATGATCAAACTCTTCAATTAAAGTTCTTTTGAAAACACCACTCTTACAAGTAAGAACGAAGCTTTCGGCTCAATGAATTCTGATTTCATTTAAAAGACTCGGAAGAATCAATTAAATGTTTGTACATATTACTATGAACATTCATCGTTGCATTGAGTTGTAATTTTTTGATTGC
>NZ_JACJDU010000172.1:0-263 GCF_014163715.1 Shewanella sp. SR44-4
GCAATCAAAAAATTACAACTCAATGCAACGATGAATGTTCATAGTAATATGTACAAACATTTAATTGATTCTTCCGAGTCTTTTAAATGAAATCAGAATTCATTGAGCCGAAAGCTTCGTTCTTATTTATAAGGATGAGGTTTTCAAAAGAACTTTAATTGAAGAGTTTGATCATGGCTCAGATTGAACGCTGGCGGCAGGCCTAACACATGCAAGTCGAGCGGTAACACAAGGGAGCTTGCTCCTGAGGTGACGAGCGGCGG
>NZ_JACJDU010000173.1:0-258 GCF_014163715.1 Shewanella sp. SR44-4
ATGCGAAAGCATTAACACTTGAGTTCTCAAAACACTGTTTAAGTGTCTTGAATATTCTAAAAACTAAGGCGAGTCCACTTCCTGGTCGGAGGTGAGACAAGTAAAAACCAGCTGGTCATGATATGGCTCAGATGTTCACGCAAGTGAAACTCATTTGGGTTGTATGGTTAAGTGACCAAGCGTATACGGTGGATGCCTTGGCAGTCAGAGGCGATGAAGGACGTAATAACTTGCGAAAAGCGTTGGCGAGCTAGTAAT
>NZ_JACJDU010000174.1:0-258 GCF_014163715.1 Shewanella sp. SR44-4
AGTCCCTGTGACTGCAGGCGCGACCGATGTTGATGTGACCGCGCAAGTGATTGATATCGCCGGTAACCCCTCTGCGACTGCTACCGACAACCAGCCTGTGGACAATGTTGCCGCACCTGCACCCATCGTTGAGTTCAGCGGCATGGGCAGCGATGGTATCTTCAACAGCGATGAGATCGGCAGCGACGGTACTGTGACCGCCACCGTGACGCTAGCGACTGGCACCCAAGTTGGCGACACCTTGATTGTCACTGACGG
>NZ_JACJDU010000175.1:0-256 GCF_014163715.1 Shewanella sp. SR44-4
ATTACTAGCTCGCCAACGCTTTTCGCAAGTTATTACGTCCTTCATCGCCTCTGACTGCCAAGGCATCCACCGTATACGCTTGGTCACTTAACCATACAACCCAAATGAGTTTCACTTGCGTGAACCTCTGGGTCATATCATGACCAGCTGGTTTTTACTTGTCTCACCTCCGACCAGGAAGTGGACTCGCCTTAGTTTTTAGAATATTCAAGACACTTAAACAGTGTTTTGAGAACTCAAGTGTTAATGCTTTCGC
>NZ_JACJDU010000176.1:0-255 GCF_014163715.1 Shewanella sp. SR44-4
AAAATCAATCAACAAATTCATCTACTTCGTCTGTCATTTAGCTGTCAAATCATCGTTTACAGCAAACACATATAGAGGCTCTCTTAGTGCGATCTTATCGCTGCCTGACTCTTTTCAATCCGTTGAAATATCAGGGGCACTAGACATTTATCGGTTAACCCTAAGATGGCACTATTCAAGTCAGAGGTGCTTTTTGCACAGTTAGTTTCAGGCTCATTTAGGGTGTAAACGACTTTGTTGATTGTATTTATTAAT
>NZ_JACJDU010000177.1:0-253 GCF_014163715.1 Shewanella sp. SR44-4
AGCGCTATTTCTAGACGAATGGGACACATTTGATACGTTATACTCTGCATCGAGTGAATACTCATTGGTGTCTGTAGGCTAAACACCAGTGCTATATAGACCATCAAACACTTTTTCTAAAACAATAGTTTCGAATCATGTTCAACCATCTTAAATATGGTATCCCATAGGGGATTCGAACCCCTGTTACCGCCGTGAAAGGGCGGTGTCCTAGGCCTCTAGACGAATGGGACACATTTGATACGTTATACTC
>NZ_JACJDU010000178.1:0-252 GCF_014163715.1 Shewanella sp. SR44-4
GTCTACACCTTGCAACTAAACGCGCAGTTAACACTCGGTTTCCCTACGGCTCCGCTATTCGCTTAACCTCGCTACAAAATGTAAGTCGCTGACCCATTATACAAAAGGTACGCAGTCACGGTCTCAAGAACCGCTCCCACTGCTTGTACGTATACGGTTTCAGGTTCTATTTCACTCCCCTCACAGGGGTTCTTTTCGCCTTTCCCTCACGGTACTGGTTCACTATCGGTCAGTCAGGAGTATTTAGCCTTG
>NZ_JACJDU010000179.1:0-252 GCF_014163715.1 Shewanella sp. SR44-4
GTCAAATTAAAATCAATCAACAAATTCATCTACTTCGTCTGTCATTTAGCTGTCAAATCATCGTTTACAGCAAACACATATAGAGGCTCTCTTAGTGCGATCTTATCGCTGCCTGACTCTTTTCACTCCTTTGAAATTTCAGGGGCACTAGACATTTATCGGTTAACCCTAAGATGGCACTATTCAAGTCAGAGGTGCTTTTTGCACAGTTAGTTTCAGGCTCATTTAGGGTGTAAACGACTTTGTTGATTG
>NZ_JACJDU010000017.1:0-92997 GCF_014163715.1 Shewanella sp. SR44-4
CTATTAACTGCTGCGATTAACTGCTGCGATTAACTGACAAATGAGCTAACGAAATGAGTGCTTGCTTGTAGTTACTGTCAGGAAAAACACTGAGTGCATCTATGGCCTTCTGTGCTTCTGCTTGAGCTTTATCCTGAGTATAAACTAATGCGCCAGACTCCTCTAACGCCACCAAAATTTCATCAATTGCTTTGGTGCCATCACTTTGCTCAATTGCATCTCTAATGAGTTTTTTAGCCGTGTCAGATCCGTTTTCCATGGCATAGATTAGCGGTAATGTTGGTTTGCCTTCAGCAAGGTCATCACCGATGTTTTTACCTAGTTCGTCAGCGTTAGCAGTGTAATCCAGTAAATCATCCGTTAATTGAAAAGCTGTGCCGAGGTATTTACCGTAATCAGCTAATGCTTGTTCTTGCTCAGCGCTCACATTGGCTAAAACACCGGCTAACTGAGTTGCCGCTTCAAACAATTTTGCGGTTTTACAGTAGATCACCCGCATGTAGTTTGCTTCGGTGGTATCAGGGTCATTACAGTTCATCAACTGTAAAACTTCACCTTCGGCAAGTACGTTAGTGGTATGAGCAAGGACTTGCAGTACTTTCATGTTATCGAGCTCGGTCATCATTTGAAATGAACGAGTATATAAAAAGTCACCTACTAGTACGCTAGCACTATTACCAAATAAGGCATTGGCGGTTTCACGGCCGCGACGCAATGTCGACTCATCAACAACATCATCATGTAACAAAGACGCAGTATGGATAAACTCGATGATCGCCGCGAGTTTAAGGTGATGTTCACCTTGGTAGTCAACGGTTCGTGCGGCTAATACTGATAATAACGGACGTAAACGCTTACCACCGCCATTGATAATGTAAAAGCCTAATTGATTAATTAGGGCTACATCAGATTCAAGTTGTTTGTATATCAGCTGATTGACTGCTTGCATATCAGTGTCAGCCAGTTGACGAATGGCGTTTAAATCCATAATAGTCTCTGGTTGTTGGGCGACAGGCTTGCACCCTTAATTAGTCATATCGAATTAGAGCGCATATCTTACAGGATATCAGTGCTATTTTTCAAAGTATGTATTTCCACAATTGAACATACAGAATCCTGATTTTACGATAGTTAGTAGGATTCTGACCAATTTAATTATAAAACTTAGGTATAAATTAACATGGTCATGTTAACTAAATTTTAAAGAAGGCACATTAGCTATTAATGAATAGTGTGCAGTGATGAGGTCTTTTTTATTTGATAGTGAATTAAGACTTGCCTGATGATAATTCTTCGCGTAGAATCCGCGCCCATTGTCATTAAAAGTTTTTTAGCACCTAGTCTCGTCAATAATATGAGTTAGTGTGTTAGTCATTTGGAGTAAAATAGCCATGTATGCTGTTTTTCAAAGTGGCGGAAAGCAACACCGTGTTGCTGAAGGTCATACAGTTCGTTTAGAAAAATTAGAAGTTGCTACTGGTGAAACCATAGAATTCGATCAAGTTTTGTTGATCGCTGATGGTGAAACAGTACACGTTGGAGCTCCTTTAGTTGCTGGCGGTAAAGTCGTAGCTGAAGTAGTTGGCCACGGTCGCGGCGAAAAGGTAACTATTATCAAGTTCCGTCGTCGTAAGCATCACGATAAGAAGATGGGCCACCGTCAGTGGTTCACCGAAGTTAAAATCACTGCGATTAGCGCATAATTTAGGAGTCTAACTCATGGCACATAAAAAAGCTGGCGGTAGTACTCGTAACGGCCGCGATTCGGAAAGTAAACGTCTTGGTGTTAAGCGTTTTGGTGGTGAATCAGTTCTAGCTGGTAACATTATCGTTCGTCAACGTGGTACTAAGTTCCACGCTGGTGTAAACGTAGGTATTGGTCGTGACCATACTTTGTTTGCATTAACAGACGGTAAAGTAAAGTTTCAAGTTAAAGGTCCTAATAACCGTAAGTTTATTAGCATCGAAGCTTAATTCTTTCTAAGCTAGATCTCGAAAGCCCTGCCTATGGTGGGGCTTTTGTGTTTTTTATATCATTAAACTGTTATTGATAGTTTAATGATTTTGTTTATATGCAGTAGGCGATATCGTGATGAATGCTATCTTCAGCGCTTTCCTGCAAATTCCAGTGATTTGGGATTATAATTACAGATTAAGTGGCGTCAGGAGTCAGTATGAAGTTTGTTGATGAAGCGAATATTCGCGTAGAAGCAGGTGACGGCGGAAGCGGTTGCGTGAGTTTTAGACGCGAAAAATATGTTCCAGATGGTGGTCCAGATGGTGGTGACGGTGGCGATGGCGGCAGTGTATATCTGCAAGCTAACGAAAACTTGAACACGCTGATTGATTATCGTTTTACTCGTTTTCATATGGCTGAACGTGGCACCAATGGTCGTGGCCGTGATTGTACCGGACATGGTGGTAGTGATTTGGTTCTGCAAGTACCAGTAGGTACTCGTGCTATCGATCAAGAAACAGAAGAGTCACTTGGAGATCTTACTGTAAATGGACAAAAGCTGCTTGTTGCTAAAGGTGGTTTCCACGGTTTAGGTAACACCCGTTTTAAAAGTAGTACTAACCGTGCTCCGCGCCAAAAGACATTAGGTACCCCTGGTGAAGTACGCTCAATTAAACTTGAGTTATTGTTACTTGCTGATGTGGGTTTACTAGGGATGCCAAACGCAGGTAAATCAACCTTTATCCGTTCGGTATCACGTGCGACGCCTAAAGTTGCGGATTATCCGTTTACGACTTTAGTGCCAAACCTTGGTGTGGTTAATCCGCGTCCAGGCCAAAGCTTTGTTATTGCCGATATCCCAGGTCTAATTGAAGGTGCTGCTGAAGGTGCCGGCTTAGGTATTCGTTTCTTAAAGCATCTTGAACGTTGCCGTATGTTGTTACACATTATCGACATCGAACCTATTGATGGCGTAGACCCAGTGTATTCTGCTCGTGCAATTGTCGGTGAACTTGAAAAATACTCTCCAAAACTAGCGGCAAAACCGCGTTGGTTAGTGTTTAATAAAACTGATTTACTGCTAGATGAAGAGATACAAGCTAAAATCGATCGTATTGTCAAAGAGTTAGATTGGCAGGGTGATGTTTATACTATGTCAGCTTACAATCGAACTGGTACTGAAGAGCTAAGCATTAAGATGCTTGACTACATTAGAAGTTTACCGGCTATTGTGGAAGAAATTACCGCTGATGCTGACGTTGAGTTTAAATGGGATAATTACCATAGCGCTGAAGATGAAAACGCTAATGAAAATTATGATGATGACTTTGACGAAGATTTTGATGATGATGACTATGATGTAGAAGTCATCTATCAACGTTAAAGAGCTCATTTGAGGACGTCGTGTACGAAGATAGCCAAAATGAAATTACCCGCCTTGTAGTACGCTGTGCGCAGCTACTACTGGCATATGGTGCTGAGTCTGATCTCGTTGAAGAGATTAGTCAGCGCCTTGGTAAAGCACTCGGTATTGCTAGCATTGAATTATCAATATCATCCAATGCATTAGTATTAACTAGCTTGGTACACGGTAGATGCATTACCACAACCCGTCGTATTCGTGCTCATGGCATTAATATGATGGTGATTTGTGAGCTTCAACGAATTTGCATACTAGCCGAAAAAGGTATTTATGGTGCCAATGAAGTTCGTAGACGCCTCGCTCATATTTCTCCTAAAACATACCCCGCAATTGCCGTAGTTCCTATGATAGGTTTGTCGTGCGCAAGTTTCTGTCATTTATTTGATGGCGACATGATGGCATGCTTGATCACATTTTTTGCCTCAGCGGTTGGAATGATAGTACGCCTTTTTCTGGCATCTCGACATTTCAATTTATTGGTTAACTTCTCACTGACTGCATTTGTTATCACGGCTATAGCTCAAATCGGCTATCTTGGATCTATCTCCGAAACACCTCAAGCAGCAATGGCGGCCAGCGTGTTGATGCTAGTACCAGGGTTTCCGTTGATTAATGCAATTTCGGATATGGTCAAAGGTCACATGAATGTGGGTATTTCCCGCTGGGGTCATGCAACCCTATTAACTTTAGCATCGGTTATTGGTATTACCATTGCGATGCAAATGGGAGGGATATTTTAATGTTATCCTTTCTAAGTTTATTGCTGCATGATGCCTTTTTTTCGGCGATACCTGCGGTTGGTTTTGCGATGGTGTTTAATGTCCCTAAACGCTATTTAATTTATTGTGCTATCGCCGGTGCTATTGGCCACAGCTCAAGAACTTTCTTATTACATTTTTCAATGCCAATTGAATGGGCGACATTTATCGCCGCAGCTATTGTTGGCTTGATTACTATTCAGTTTGCTAAACGTCACCTTGCTCCACCATTGATGTACGCTGTTGCTGCCATTATTCCAATGGTACCAGGAACGTATGCATTCAATACTGTCATTGCATTAATTCAACTCACAGCACAGAGTCAGGTTAGTCCCGAACTCACAGCTCAGGTCATCGTCAACGGTTTAAAAACAGTATTTATCTTAGGTGCGCTGGCGGTAGGGTTAGCGTTACCAAGTTTGCTTTACTACCGTAACAGACCCATTATTTAACCATAAGGATTTTGCTTCAATGCGTATCGCAATGATTGCCGCAATGGCCAACAATAGAGTTATAGGTAAAGACAATAAAATGCCTTGGCATTTACCTGAAGATTTACGCCACTTTAAAGCGATGACCTTGTCAAAACCTGTTGTTATGGGGCGCAAAACCTATGAGTCAATTGGTCGACCATTGCCGGGGCGCCACAATATAGTGATTAGCCGTAATAATCAGCTGAGTATTGAAGGTGTTACCTGTGTAAAAAGTTTCGATGAAGCTATCACTGCCGCGGGTGATTGTGAAGAAATGGTGGTGATTGGTGGTGGCCAACTTTATCAACAACTATTGCCTCAAGCTGACGTATTATATCTAACGTTAATTGATGTCGATGTAGAGGGTGACACGGTATTTCCTGTCTGGGATGATGGTTCTTGGGATTTACAGAACTCAGTAACTGCAACAAACGACAAAGGATTGCAATATAGCTTTAACACTTTAGTTAAAAAGTGTTAAATTAGTCGGGTTTACCCCTGAAATTAATATGTAAAAGTGATCTAAATCATGATCTCTATACATAGTTATATAACTATAAAATATAAAGGAGTGTCAGATGCGTCTATTGCCTGTAGCTATTGCAGCCCTGATTGCAGCATCTTTTGTGTCAGCCCCTGCTATCGCCGATACAGATCAATTAGTTGCAAATATTTGTGATTATGTGAAATCAGACGACAAAAGCCGTTTACGTAAGAAGATGAAAGAAAGTCGTGTTAAATTACGTAATGTTTATTCAGGCATTTCTTGTGATGGCAGCAGTTTATTGCGTACTGCCTACAATTCAAATGCTAATGATGTCGGTGAGTTTATCGCAAAGCGTCTACCTTCAAGTGATTTAGCTATTCCTGAGGCTGATGGCAAAACCATTCTAGATTGGGCAGCTGCTAATGGTCATGACGGTAGCCCGATTACTGCCGCGATTAAAGACCGAGTTGGTGGCTAATCCTGGCGATGTGTCATCGTTAAGTCAGTCAATGTAATTAGAAATGCCGATAAGTAATTATCGGCATTTTTTATGTCGATAATTTACCCATTAGGTTGATTAGCAATGACGGATTACATTCGCCTTATATTTATTTGTTGTTTGCTTTCAATTTTCAGCCTGTTTACTGATAACTTGCTACTTACTGCGACCTATCTGCACATCAATTAGAGTCTAAAATCCATGTTCTATTAATGCCAGACAAGCCATTGGTTTCTGCCTGGCGTCACCAATTACAATCAAGGTTACCACACGCGTGAGTTGATAGTTGAAAGCGTGCTTTGTGGCTGTTCAGCGACCAGTTTAGACATAATATTTTGCTTGTTATAAATCGATTTATTTCATTTACCATCAGAGTGTCGGTTACTCGTAATCAAATATTACAGGCAATAAAAAAGGCCCACTAAGGGCCTTTTGTGAATACTAACTTATATTGTATAGATTAAACCTTGAACTCGCGTACCGACGCTTGTAGTTCTTCAGCAAGCATCGCAACTTGCTGACTTGATTGTGCCGTTTGATCCGCACCTATTGAGGTTTCTTCTGAAATAGAGGCAATATGTTCGAGCTTTTCTGAAACTTGTTGGCTAACGATATTTTGCTCTTGGGCTGCTTGGGCAATATGGTTACCAGAATCAAAGGCTCTGTGAACTGACTTACTAATGGTCTCTAAGGCAAGATTTGATTGTTCATTCTTTTCAACACAGCTCTGTGCTTGAGTACGACCCAATTCCATCACTGCAACGGCTTCTTGCGTACCAAGTTGCAATACTTCAATCATTTGCTGAATTTCACTGGTTGAGTGTTGGGTACGTGATGCTAAGTTACGCACCTCATCAGCCACAACAGCAAAGCCTCGTCCTTGTTCTCCAGCTCTTGCAGCTTCAATAGCCGCGTTTAGCGCAAGTAAGTTAGTTTGATCTGCAATCCCACGGATCACATCTAAAATAGAGCCGATTGACGCACTATCGGAATGGACTTTATTAATAACAATACCGGCTTTAGCGACTTCTTCAGCAAGGGCAATAATGGTATTTTTGCTTTCTTCTGCAAGCGTACGCATATGCTGTGTTTCTTGGTCAGCTTGTTTAATCTCATTCAGTGCTTGATCTGCGCTCATTGATACCTGTTGTGCACTCGAGCTCAGTTCCGTGGTTGCAGCAGCAACTTGGTCCACTTGGCTCTTTTGCTCTTGAATACCGATAGTGGTTTGCGAGGTAATTGCAGAGGTTTCTTCTGCTGCAGCAGCTAACTGATTTGAGCGATCAACTATTCCAATAATAAGACTTCGTAGGCTGTCGACTAACCGGTTGCAGTTTTTGGCTAATTCTGCGAATTCATCATGGCCAGTGTCATCTAATTTATGGGTTAAATCACCTGAAGCTAGCACATTTAACGCTTTATTGACTTTCTCTAACGAGCGGGTCAATGGTTTAACAACAGCAATACTGACAATAATGGCAACGATAATGGCAGTTAATACTACCAGTAACGTTTTAATGGCTGCTGAATCAATGATTTCTAAGGCTGTGGTGCTGATATCACTCGCGAAAGTGTCGATGGCTTTTGCCAAAACAGTCATTTTCTTGTTGACGTCTTTTGCTTCGCTTTGTGTATCGATTAACTGTTTAGCGGCCGCAAACTCGTGATTTAATTGTTGTTGTTTTAGCTCGATAATTGAACCGCTGCCTTTTAGCAACTTAAATACTTTTGCACTTTCAGCGGTTAAATCTTCTAAAACTGAACTGCTGACAATACCACTGCCCTGACGACCAATATGATCTAATTTTGATGAAGCTTCGCTGACCATGTAATCGAGTTCTTTAATGATCAGGTCATATTTACTTTGTTCGGTTGAGGCCACCAAATCATAAATTGTGGTAATGATATTGATGAATGTACCATCAACTAAGCTGGCTGACGCAGCCAAACTGCGTTCAGTTTCATCTTCGCTGGTTTCTAGATCGATGATGTCTAATAAAATAGATGAAGAGTCATCTGCTGCATTTTCCAGGTTACTGCGCATTTTGAGTAACTTCTCTTGCAAGCTAAGAGCACTCTCACGCTCTACGATCATTTTTTTTGCACTCGTTTCATACACTGTGTAGCTTTTCGTTAACGCAGCTAATGGCGCAGTAAGCTGATTCTGTTTGCTTACTAAATTATTTAAGCGTGTAAGATCTTTTTCGAATGCGTTATCTAAATCAGTGAGCTTCTTTTCTATCGCTGGAATCTTTGATGAATGCACACTGTAATAAGCGAGTAACGCTTCAATTTGCTGGGTGCTTAAGTTTTCACTTAAAATACTCGTCGATTCAAGTGCCGGTAGGCTGACCGTCTTAAGAATAGTCGTCCCGTCTTTAATACTGTTGTTGCTCAGCATGGTCACGCCACCGAGGACCATCAATAACAGTGTCACCACGGTAAAACCGCCAATGACCCTGGTCGCTACATTAATTTTCATACAGTACTCCGGCTATTATTATTTGATCCTGATTTTTATCTTGTATGTGCTATCGCATACCACGATATGAATTTATTAAAGGGCGATTGTTTCTCAGGCAAGCGTAATAAATTCTACATTTAGCTATCGGCTAAATGGTACTTTAGTTTAACGTTAAATTAACTTTTTTTGGGTAATTTTTTCATTCTTTTCAAGATGCCATAGTGTTAAATGCTCTCCCCAGCAGCAGCCAGTATCTAATGCGAGAACGTGCGGATTACTTGTTTGGCCCATTAAGGCCGCCCAGTGCCCAAATATGATGGTGTTTTGCGGTACTGTTTTTGATTCAAATTCAAACCATGGACGTAACTCGGCAGAATGCTGTTCGCTGGGTGGTGATTTACATTTAAAATCAAGACGGCCATCAAGGTGTAAAAAACGCATACGTGTTAATGCATTGATACAATAACGTAGTCTGTCAATACCGTGCAAAGATGGAGACCAGTGCTCAGAATCTTCTGTGTACATTTTGGCAATTAATGCACTTAGATAATCATTTTGCTGTAATGCAAAGCTGACTTGCTCTGCTTCATGTTCAAGGGTTTCTATATCCCACTGTGGAGGCACTCCCGCATGGGTCATGATGATATTATGTTCAGGTAAGGTTCTAACTAAAGGCTGTTGGCGGAGCCAATTGACTAAATTATCAATATCAGGAGCGTTGAGTAATTCATCAAGATGATCTTGTGGATTGGCTCGTTTTAGCTTCCCGTGCAGAGCCAAAAGATGTAAGTCGTGATTGCCCAGTACCACTTTTGCTGAATCTTGTAATGATTGGAAGAAGCGAAGTGTTGCTAACGATTCAGTACCTCTGGCCACAAGATCGCCAACCGCCCAAAGTTGATCTTTGGATGGGTTAAAGGCCACCTTTTGTAGCAATAGTTGTAACTCGGAGTTACATCCCTGAACATCGCCGACAAAATAGTGTGCCATGGGTTATTGAAATATCCCAGGAACAGCAAGGCGAAAAGGTGGAATGGTCGCTAAAAAGCGCTCGCCTTTATGATTTTCCATACCATAAGATCCTTGCATAAAGCCCACCGGCGTTTCCATCACAGTGCCACTGGTATACTGGTAAGCAGTATTGGGTGCAATAGTGGGGGTTTCACCAACAACGCCAGGGCCTTTTACTTCATTCTGTTCGCCGTCAGCATCGGTGATGATCCAATGACGGTCTTTAAGAGTCACCTTATTATCACCTAAGTTGATGATGGTAATGGTATAGCTAAAAAGGTATTTATTATCGGCAGCATCGGATTGTTGTTCTAAATATTGGGTGTCGACTTTAATCTTAATAGGCGATTCAACTTGGGTCATGTTATGTCCTAAAGCAAAAGGGCATGCTCAATATGCATGCCCTTATAATTAATCTTTTTTATCACACAGCATATTAGCCATTGCCACATATTGTGGGACACTAATTTGTTCTGGCCGCAGACTTGCGTCAATTTGCAGTGTTGCAAAATCTTCGTCTGAGATTAAGGTTTTTAAATTATTACGCAAAGTCTTACGGCGCATATTAAATGCTGTCGTGACTAAGTGTCTTAATACATCGACATTTTTACACGGCCAAGGTTTGACTTCAAAAGGCAATAATCTTATCACTGCAGAATCGACTTTCGGAGCAGGAGTAAAGCTTGTTGGTGGCACTTCTAAAACGGGTACCACTTGGCAATAATATTGTGCCATCACCGTTAAACGGCCATAAGCTTTGGTGCCAGGACTTGCTGATAAGCGCAAAACCACTTCTTTTTGCAACATAAAATGCATCGTTTCTATTTGTTCAGCAAACTCAAACAAATGGAACATCAGTGGCGTTGAAATATTGTAAGGAAGGTTACCAAACACTTTCATTTTCTTGCCAGGCTGTTGCAACTGACCAAAATCAAACTGTAATGCATCACCTTGGTGAATGGTCAGTTTGTCTTTAAGTATTGGGTGATATTGTAAGCGTTTCACCAAGTCACGATCTAATTCAACAACGGTTAAGTTATCAATCATATCTGCAACAGGTTCAGTTAATGCACCTAAACCAGGTCCAATTTCAACCATTACATGATCATTATCAGGTGCAATAGCGCCTACGATGCTGCTAATCACGCCTTGGTCGGTTAAGAAGTTTTGTCCAAAACGCTTTCTGGCCGTGTGGCCTAAATGTACTTTATTACTCATTAAAATGGGTTACTTACTTTTTGAGGCCAATTCGATGGCTTTGTTTAATGCACAGGTAAAACTGCCGCAATCCGCTTTACCACTGCCGGCCAATTCTAGCGCGGTGCCGTGATCGACTGAGGTGCGAATATAAGGTAAACCTAAGGTGATATTGACCGACTTGCCAAAACCTAATGATTTAAGCACAGGTAATCCTTGGTCATGATACATAGCTAATACCACGTCAGCTTGTTCGAGATACTTAGGCTGGAATAAGGTATCGGCTGGCAACGGGCCAACAATATCCATGCCTTGTTCTCGTAACTCGTTGAGCGCAGGTATGATGGTATCGATTTCTTCACGGCCTAAATGGCCGTCTTCTCCTGCGTGTGGATTGAGTCCACACACATAAATTTTGGGTGAGCCTAAACCAAATTTACTGACCAATTCACGATGCAAAATGCTAATAATGTGATGTAGTCTGTCGCGGGTAATGGCTTTTGCAACGTAAGCTAATGGAATATGTGTGGTCATTAGTGCCACTTGTAACCCTGGGGCTGCAAGCATCATGACGACATCTGCACAATTAGCTTGTAGTGCAAAAAATTCGGTATGACCGCTAAATGGAATACCTGCTTGGTTAATAATGCCTTTGTGCACAGGACCGGTAACGACCGCGTCGAATTCATTCGACATATTTTTTTCACCGGCGTAGCGCAAAGTTTCTACTACATAAGCGCTGTTAGCTTCATTCAGTACACCACACTCAACTTCTTCTGCTACTGCAAAAGGAGCAATGGTTAATGTGCCTGCTGTTTGCGGCTTCGGTGGTTGCGATGGTTGATAAGGCCTGAGTTGTAAAGGCAGTCCAAGCATTTTTGCTCGTGTCATGAGCAAATTTTGGTCGGCACAAACAACTAACTCAACAGGCCAGGCCTGTTGAGCGAGTTTGATGACTAAGTCGGGACCAATACTTGCTGGTTCGCCGGGAGTGATGGCAATACGTTTAGTCATTAATTTTGCTTAGCCTCGTTTGCTTTCTGGCTCAACGATTTCGATATACGCTTCTGAACGCATTTCGTCTAACCAGTTTTGTAGCTCTTCATTAAACTTACGACGGAAGATTAATTGATGAGCACGGTTACTGTTAAATTGTTCGGTTGCATCAGTTTTACGGCGCGATTCAAGTTGCACTACATGCCAGCCATGAGTTGTTCGGAAAGGCTCACTGTATTGGCCTTCCTGAAGACTGGCTAATGTTTGCGTAAACTCTGGCACATACATGCTTGGGTCTGCCCAACCTAACTCACCACCTTTAGCTGCAGAACCTGGATCTTCAGAGTACTGAGTGGCTAATTTAGCAAAATCTGCGTCACCTGCACGAACTTGAGTCAAAAAGTTAGCTAACATCGCTTTTGCGCGATCTTCCGATAATATCGGCGATGGCTTTAACAGGATATGGCGTGATTTTACTTCTTCAACTTCTTGGGTTTGTAAACCACGAGTGTCGACTACTTTAATAATATGGAAGCCTGAACCCGATTTAATCGGACCGATTATGTCACCTTTTTTGGCGTTACTGATAACTTCAGCAAACAAGGTTGGCATTTCGTTAATGTTCATAAAGTCCCAAATCCCGCCTTCTAACGCTTTAGGACCTGATGAAGACGCAATAGCGGTACTACGGAAATCGTCGCCATTGTTTAAACGTTTAAGCACGATTTCTGCACGGCGGCTAGCACTTTCAAGTTGTTCGCTCGTTGGGTTGCTTGGTATTTCAATCAGAATGTGACCAATTTGAAACTCAACATCTTTTAAGCCTTGCTCTTGAATTAATTTCACTAAGCCACTAATTTCTTGTGGTGAAACCTGAATACGGCGTTGCACTTGAATACGCTGAATTTCACCTAGAGTGACTTCTTGACGTAACTGTTCGCGATATTGGCTAAAGCTCGTACCTTCGCTTTCAATAGTTTGTTGCATTTGCGCAACGGTGACTTTTTGTTCTTTAGCTATGTTTTCAATCGTTTGGTCTAATTGTAAATCACCAATCTGCAAGCCGATACGTTCAGCCATTTGCATTTGTAAGTGAGTTAAAATGAGACGTTCGATAACCTGGGTACGTAAGGCATCATCAGACGGTAATGTTTGTTTAGCTGCTTTAGCATTGGCTTTAACAGTTGAAACCATGTTGGTGATTTCACTCTCAAGAATGATGCCATCATTAATTTGTACTGATACGCGATCTAATGGCATTGGCGCAGCAACACTGGTGTTACTCATAGCTAATGCTAGTAATGCAAAAATTATTTTTTTACTGTGTTTCATCCACAAAATCCTTGGCACATTCGATTCAATATAAACTGGCAATACATCGCCAAAATAAGGTTACTACTTCATACTCAACAGCATGTTTGTTGTTATTGGACTATGAGTTTGTCGCTAGGTTCAGCAATCTATCACAAAAGAATGCTAATTCCTCAAGTAAAGTGGTTTACGGTAGTTAAATAAGCCTTCATTTAACATGTCGTCTACCCCTAACGGACCTGATCCGCCTAAGCCTTTAATGACAAAGTTTAGGTAAACACCGCTTTCAAACTCTTCGCGTCCGTCAACGCTTTCTGATAAATCATCATCGTAGTTGGTTTTGATACGATAATGATAACTTAAGCGCAATGCCCAGCAACATGACTCGTATTGTACGCCAGTGTAAGTTTCAATATTACGAGATTCATTGAGGTCGTAATAGTAGTTACCGACAAAATATAAGTTGTCACTAATAGGCCACGATGTGCGCACGCCTGCTTGGGAAATATCAACTTGATCATTGGTGTTGGTATTTAATAAGTCGGGTACATAACGGTAGCTTAACTGCAATAATCGGTCGCTACTTGGGCGATAATCCAAAGTGATTTCATTCTTTTTGTTTTCACCCGTTTCAGTGTCGTGTTGTACTGAACCACTCACAAACCAATCGTTGTATAACTGGGCATCTAATTCAGCCGCTAATACCGATGTTGACTGGGTTGTTTCTTCGAAAGCATCGTCAATACTGACTTTAGAGTTTTCCAAATACATGATTTGCCCCACGCTAAACTTGAGTTTTTCGCGGTTAGTTTGATCAAACAAACGAGTGGTAAAACCTAAGGTAAATTGGTTGGCATCAGCAACACGGTCTAAGCCTGAGTATTGGCGATCGCGGAACAGACCATAATAGTCTTCTTGTAATTGTGCGGTGTCATAAATACCAATATTGGATTGGTCTTCATAGCCGACATAAAGATATTGAATCTGAGGTTCAAGGGTTTGACGGTATTGTTCATCAAACAATTGGGTTGCTCGCTCAAAATTCACCTGACCGTGTAAACGCGCTTGAGGAATCGTACGGCTTATACTGTCGTCTAATGTTGAGTCTTCGTCGATGTTTTGCTGCCAATACTGAGTTTGCAGTAATTTAACTTCACTGGTAAATGAACCTGCTGGTCCTTGTATTGGCCAAATTAAGCTAGGCACTAAATGTAAGCGGGTAGCGGTATTATATTCATTATCTTGATGACGGAAATTGGTCAGTTCTGAATTAAATTTAAAGTCGATAGAGTTAAAAATGTCTGCAGAACGATAATTAAAGTTTAGCTGTGGCATTACTTGATACGGTTTTTCATCTTCACCGAGCACTTTAATGTCTTGCACGCGCATGTTGAAGTCCCAGTCGCGTTCAAAATAACTGGCTTCACCGATCCGTGATAACTGGTTGTCGGTTGACTGATTAACGTCGGAATTTAAATCGTTGAAATAATTGTTATCAGACACATCGGTATAGTCTGATCTTACTCGCCAGTTTTTGTTGACTGCGCCTTGATGGCTCCAGTGATACAAATAACGGTCAGCATTAGAGGTTAGCTTACTGTCGCTACCTAAATATTCGACATTGAACTGGCCATTTTGCTGTTCGCCAGCGAGATAGCGAAATTCCGTTTTGGTATACAACCCACGCGAAGACATGAAGTCCGGGGTGAAAGTTAAGTCAAACTCTGGGGCGATATTCCAATAATACGGGGTGCTAACTTCTACACCGTTAGTGGTGCTGGTACTAAAACTTGGGAATAAGAAGCCGGTTTTACGCTTATCTGATACAGGCACTGTCATATACGGAATATATAATACTGGGATGTTGGCAATACGCAGCTTGGCATTCCAAATTTCACCCCATTCTTCTTTGCTGTCAATTTTGATCATATCGGCTTCAAGTAACCATGATTCATCACCAGGAGGGCAGGTAGTGAAGTTGGTTTTTGTTAGCAATAGATTATTGTCTGAAGTTATCTGCAGTTTTTCTGCATCGCCATGTACTTGTTGCCCATGTAGCCAATACTGAGCCCCTTTTAAGGTGGCGTTATTCGTGCTCATTTGGGCTTCTAAGGTATCTGCTGTGACGGTAAATAACTCATCTTTAAAGATAAGGTTACCTTCTGCATTTAAGCGTTGTTGTTTTTGATCTAATACCGCATTGTCAGCAGCGATATGGCGAAGTCCCTGGCTGAAACTCACATCACCCGAAAACTCAGCTTGGTTATTGTAAGCAACGGCAGAGTGATCGCTAATGATAACAATTTGATCGTCTGATATGCCGGTTAATGCTGCACGGTCTTCGAATGAACGAGACACAGGCGGAGCAACAACGCATTGCAATGAAGGCGCTTCTGTCGTTGTAGGCTCATCGGCCAACACGATATTTGGGAGTAGGCTTAGTGCCAGAAAATAACGGATCTGCATTGTTGTCAATAATTTATGAATTCTGATTCCGGAAAGTTTTGGAGAGAAAAAGATACTCAGCTAGATGAAACATTCCATTCTTTAGCTGTTTCCAAATGTTATGCTGGCTATAATAAAGCAATTTTTCGTTAAGAGCCATTGAGATGATTTTATCTGACCCAAGATTTGTCGCGTTAAGTAACTGGTTATACCAATATTTCGGCGATAAAGTTGCCATTAACTTGATCTGCGGCGACGCCAGTTTTCGACGCTATTTTCGTCTTCATCATCAAGGTATTGATTACATTGTTTCAGATTCACCGATCGACTTAGTGCCCATCGCGCCATTTGTGGCAATGGCCAAGGCTTATCAACATGCAGGCTTACTGGTACCCGAAGTGCTTGCAACCTGCGAAGACTATGGTTTTGTCTTACAAACTGATGTAGGCGAATTACAACTTTTGTCGGTGCTGAATAAAGACAATGTGAGCGACTATTATAAGCAGGCATTAAACTTATTGCCGGTCATTGCCACGGTAACGGAAACCGAAGATGGACCGTTAGCTGATTACGATGACGTTTTTGTGGCAAGAGAATTAGCTATTTTTGTCGATTGGTTACTAAAAGAGCATTTAGATTACGCATTGACGGATAATGAGCAACAAATGATTGCGGCTACGTTTGCAGCCTTAACCGACAATGCACTGGCGCAGCCAAAAGTGGGCATGCATCGTGATTACCATAGCCGTAATTTACTGATAAATGATCAAGCGTTAGCGGTGATTGACTTTCAAGATGCAGTCCATGGGCCAGTGACTTATGATGCGGTATCATTGCTGCGCGATTGTTACGTGCGTTGGCCAGATGATATCGTTAATCACTTGATGAGATATCATTATCAGCTCGCTATAGATCACCAATTAATGGATGAAAATGTTGATTACGCTACTTATACCCAGTGGTTTGATTTAATGGGATTACAACGTCATATCAAAGCTGCGGGTATTTTTACGCGGTTATATCATCGTGACGGTAAGCGCGGTTATCTGGCTGATATTCCATTAACCTTACAATATGTTGCTGATATTGGGATGAAATACCCACAAACTACCGATTTTAGTCTGTGGGTTCACAGGGTGATTTTACCGTTAGTAAACCACAAAAATACTAATGAGGCGGTAACCGAAGCATGAAAGCGATGATACTGGCTGCAGGACGCGGGGAGCGTTTGCGCCCGTTAACCGACTCCTTACCTAAACCATTAGTGAGCGTTGCAGGTAAACCTTTAATTGAATATCACTTAGAAAAGCTCGCGTTAATTGGCGTGGCTGAGGTCGTGATCAATCAAGCTTGGTTAGGACATAAGTTACCTGAAATGCTAGGTGATGGGCGTCGATGGGGTTTGCAGATTAACTATAGCGAAGAAACCACGGCGTTAGAAACCGCTGGGGGTATCAAGCAAGCATTACCTTGGTTGGGGGACGAACCTTTTTTGGTGATCAATGGTGATATTTTTATCGATCACTTGCCCGACATCAGCTTGGCTTATCAACGCGTTTGCCAAGGTGAAGCACAAGCTTTTTTGTGGTTAGTGGATAATCCAGAACATCATCCACAGGGCGATTTTGCTATTGATGCCCAAGGTCAATTAACCTTGAGCGATGAACAAAGGTTAACGTTTGCTGGACTGGGGATTTATCATCCTCAATTATTTAGCCTTTTGCCTGAAGGTAAACAGGCTTTGGGCCCTTTGCTTAAACAAGCCATTGGCCAGCAACAAATACAAGGTGAGCATTTTGATGCTTATTGGTGCGATGTCGGCACACTTGAGCGTCTGGATAAATTACAGCGCCGGTTAGTTGATATAGAGACTCAGTTACCGCTTTAAGCTACGCCTTTGATAATGGCTAGCTGTTTATTAATTATTAACCGTAGTGGAAAACAACATGCGAATTTGGGGTAAAGTTTTTGGATTTATCATTGGGTATATGTTCGGGCGTTTCTTTGGTGCAATTTTAGGATTATGGTTAGGCCATGCTTTCGATAGGCGCCAAGGGTTAACCTCGATAATGCGTAAAGGCAGTGAACGTCAGGCGATGTTTTTTAATTCAACATTTGCCGTAATGGGCCATGTTGCTAAAGCGTCAGGGCGAGTGACTGAAACCGATATTCGTATAGCGACCATGTTAATGGATCAAATGAAGTTGTCTGGTCAGTCACGTATCGATGCGCAAACGGCTTTTCGTCAAGGCCGCCAAGCTGATTTTGATTTGCTAAAGCAGCTAGAACTGTTTCGACAAGCCACTCAAGGACGAGTCGAGTTAGCGCAAATGTTCTTGGAAATCCAAATTCAAACAGCCTTGGCCGATGGTGAATTACATGCCAATGAAAAGCAAATATTGTCGGTTATTGCCACTAAGCTTGGCCTTGCTGCACAACTGGATGCTTTACTGGCACGTTGGCAAGCTGAGTTTAGTCATCATCAGTCGCCACAAGGTAATAAAATGCCGCTTACTGATGCCTATGTGCTACTTGGCGTGCAAGAATCTGCGAGTGATCAAGACGTAAAACGAACTTACCGTAAGTTGATGAATGAACATCATCCAGACAAGCTTGTGGCTAAAGGCTTACCTGAAGAGATGATGGAATTAGCCAACACCAAAGCACAAGATATTCAAGCCGCTTACGAGCGCATTAAAACCTCTAGAGGAATGCGTTAGCGCAAGCCAGTAACGTATTTTTGTAAACAATGGAATGGGGCAATAAATGAAAATAGTGGTATTAGATGGTTATACACTTAATCCGGGTGATTTGAGTTGGCAAGCGCTTGAGGCTTTAGGCGAATGTGATATTTACGACCATACCACACTCGAACAAATCGTCAGTCGCTGCCAAGGTGCACACATCGTGCTGACCAATAAAACGCTATTGAGTGCCGCGACCTTAAAGCAACTGCCCGCATTAAGCTATATCGGTGTTCTTGCCACAGGAACCAATGTGGTCGATGTTGATGCAGCAACAGCGCAGGGTATTGTTGTCACTAATATTCCTGCTTATGGTCCTGATGCCGTAGCACAAATGGTGTTTGCCCATATTTTACATCATAAGCAACAAGTTGCCTTACATGACCAAGCCGTAAAACAAGGACAATGGGTAACGCAACGAGATTTTTGTTTTACCTTATCACCCTTAACCTCATTAAAAGGCCTCACGCTGGGTGTGGTAGGTTATGGTGATATTGGCCAACAGGTTGCCAATTTAGGTGTCGCGTTTGGCATGAAAGTGTTGATTACCAGTGCTAAACCTAAAACCAATTTACCTGATGCTATTCAATGGTGTGAACGCGACATCCTGCTTCAACAAGCCGATATTATTTCGCTGCATTGTCCGCTGAGTACAGCAACCAAATACATGATCAATAGCGACAGTTTACGCTTACTTAAACCGGGTTGTTTATTAGTGAATACCGCCCGTGGCGATTTGATTAATGAAAATGATCTCGCTCAATGGCTTAACAATGGTAATGGCTTTGCGGCAGTTGACGTGTTATCCACTGAGCCGCCAAGTAGCAATAATCCGTTACTTAGTGCAGCCAACATTACTATCACGCCGCATATTGCATGGGCGACATTACAAGCTAGACAAAATCTACTTAATATTGCGCTTGAAAATGTTCTCTATTTTCAACAAGGTAAAATGTTGAATAGAATTAACGGCTAAAGCTATCACTAAACCAACCACTTTTAACCTGTTTAGTCTCGAGTTTAAAGCTTAGATTAAAATTTAGAGTTTAGAGTTTAGAGCTTAGAGTTTAGAGTTTATAACTTAGATATAGTGCTGGGTGTTTAGATCTGTCATTTATAGCGTTCGATTAACACTCACAACTAGAGCGGATAACGACACATGTCACTATGGAAAGTCCTGTTTGATTTTGTTGATAAAGAACGTAGCAGATTTGATAATGTGCGCCACGATACCCATGCGCTGCAATTTGAAATTGAATCAAATATTCATTTTATTGTGGATGGTTTGGCGCAACAACTCAGTGCAGCCGACATTATCAAGGGGCTAGAAACCCAAGCGTTCGATAAAGCGATACTGTCGGGATTACATATTAGTCAGGCTAAGTTAGTACCGCGAACTATTGAGGGTTATAAAGAGTTCGATAAATACCTAGGTGAGCCAAGCGGCGTGTTGATTAAAAAACTGTACATAAAAATAACGGTACTGAAAAAACTGATTCACGCGTGTAAGCTTGATCAAGATCTTAAACTTAAAGCGCTGTTTCGTTTGTTAATGTTAGTCCACTTTCACTTAGCAGATAAACCACTGCCTAAACCAATGCCAATAGTAAAAAACTAAGCCGCAGATACTCCACGGCTTAGTTCATCGATATTCAGCTAGGTGACAGAACAATATCCTGTGACGTTAAAACAGTATCTTGATATGGCTGGCAACAGTTTTTGCTTTTTCGACCGCTTGTTCTACCGAGTTATCGCGGGCTAACGCCACACCTAAGCGGCGACGACCATCAATGTCTGGCTTACCAAATAAGCGTAATTGGGTATCCGCGGGCGCTAAGGCGGCAGCCATACCCTGGTAACGGATATTGGTGGATGTGCCCTCGGCAAGAATAACCGCAGAAGCACTAGGACCATGCTGCACAATATTGCTTATTGGTAATCCTAAAATCGCACGTACATGCAAGGCAAACTCAGATAAATCCTGGCTGATTAAGGTTACTAAACCTGTATCATGTGGCCTTGGCGACACTTCAGAAAAATACACTTCATCACCACGAATAAATAGCTCAACACCAAAGAGTCCATATCCACCTAATGCCTCAACAACTCGTTGGCTCATGGCTTGTGCCTTGTGTAATACCTCAGCCGACATCGCCTGCGGTTGCCACGATTCACGATAATCGCCATCTTCTTGTCTATGGCCAATAGGGTCGCAAAAATGGATGCCATTTACGGCGCTAATCGTCAGTAAGGTAATTTCGTAATCAAACGGAATAAAGGCTTCAACAATTACTCGTCCTTTACCTGCTCGTCCACCTTCTTGGGCGTAAGACCATGCTTGCTGGATGGTTTGTGCTGACTTAATCACACTCTGGCCTTTACCAGACGAACTCATTACTGGCTTAACCACGCATGGAATACCAATGTCGGTAACGGCCTGTTCAAATTCAGCTAGGGTGTCACAGAAAAAGTACTTTGATGTTGGTATCGCTAAGGTTTCTGCCGCAAGTCGGCGTATGCCCTCACGGTCCATAGTGAGTTTGGCTGCGTTAGCGGTTGGCACCACATGTAAACCTTGCTGTTCTAGTTCCACTAACGTTTGGGTGGCAATAGCTTCAATCTCAGGGATCACTAAATCCGGCTTTTCAAGCTCGATAACTGCTTTTAATGCTTTTGCATCCAGCATGTTAATCACATGAAAACGATGGGCAATTTGCATTGCTGGGGCATTGGGGTAGCGATCAACTCCGATAACTTCAATTCCGTAACGTTGCAGCTCAATGGCAACTTCTTTGCCGAGTTCACCGCAACCTAATAGCATCGCCTTAATCGTGCCAGAAGTATTTGCTGTGCCAAATGTAGTAGCAATAGACATGGTAATTTACAGCCTCTGTGTAGGGATATTCTTATATGCCGAACAGTGTAACGAGATGAGGTATTAAAAATCCAATATAAAATGCACTAATTGGCTAAAAACGCCTGTATTTCGAGGTTTTTTGTGATGAAAGATTGTATTTAATTACGACAAATCTAGATGTATCGGTGTGTAGAAGTGTCGTTGTTGAAAGCACCAAGTGTGAGTGGGTAAGTGTCATAATACTATAGTGTTGAATTAGAGGGTGCTGACTCAAAAGAGTAAGTTAAAAAAGCCAACATTATTGGATTAATGTTGGCTAGATTCTATTTGAATTTGGCGTTAACTAAGGTTTAACGAGTAACTCAGCAGCGGTTAAAATTAGCTCTGGCGCAGGGCGAACCTTGTAGTTTGGATTCACATATTGAAAATGAATTAAACCACTTTTATCTGCCAAATAGACAGCTGGCACGGGTAACACTAAGCGTTTTTCACCTGCTGGGGTAGTAAACAGTTCATTGGTTACCGCTAAACTGGCAGTATATTTTTTAGTGATATCTGCACTGGTGTAATAGGCTAAACCAAATGCTTGCGATGCCGCCATTGAGGTGTCAGACAGCAATAAATAATCGAGTTCTTGTTTATTCATCGACGCGCGCATCTTTTCTGGCGTGTCTGGTGAAATACCCACTAACTGGAAACCCATTTCAAGCAATTTAGGTTCAATTGCTTTTAGCTGACCCATTTGCGAATTACAAAATGGACACCAACCGCCACGGTAAAAGAAAAATATAGTCGGCTTTTGCGCCACAAGTTTACTGAGTTCAACCGCTTTACCATCAACATCTTGCAGGGTTATTGCTGGTATCTGGTGGCCATTGAGCAGTGGCATGACATTGTTCTCGTCACTGGCAATAGGCTTAGCCACACTGGCTAAACTGGTTAACGTAAGTGCGGTGGCAATAAGCAGAGTTTTTAACATGATAAGTCCTTATAGAGTAATGTCCCGACTAAAGTAGACCTCATAATCACACAATTCATTTCATTCAAACACAAAAAAAGCGCCTAAGCGCTTTTTTCGATTACCATTAACTCTTTCTAGTTGAGTTATTTAATCTTTTTGTATTTAACCGTGCTGCTGACTTTACCCACTTTAACACGACGTCCGTCCATGTTTTTCTCAGCAATCATCTGGGCGCCAGCGTTATCACCACGTTGTTGTTTTTTAGCAAAACTACGGCGCTTTTCAATCTGCTTAAGCAGTACTTCACGGCTACCGACTTCATAACCCGGTACTGTGACTCGACGAATTGGCTGACCGATTAGCTTTTCAATATCAGCTAGGGTGCGTTCTTCTTCGCGGCTCACAAACGAAATTGCCACACCGGTTTTACCTGCACGACCTGTACGGCCAATACGGTGCACGTAATCTTCGGCTAAAAATGGTAAATCGTAGTTAACAACGTATTCAAGATTTTTAATATCAAGGCCACGAGCGGCGACTTCGGTGGCCACTAATACGCGAATTTTACCTTCAACAAATTCACGTAACGCACGACGACGGCTGCCTTGTGCTTTCTCGCCATGAACCACACCCGATGGAATACCATCTAAGTTAAGCTCTTTGACCAATTTGTCTGCTGCGTCACGAGTCGCGGTAAACACCAACACCTGTTGCCAGTTTTTGGTACCGATTAACTCAGATATTAATTCACGCTTACGGCGCTGCTCTACTGGATATACCACCTGGCTTACGGTGTCAGCAGTAGTATTTTGTTTATCAACAGTAATCACTTTAGGCTTTTCAAGCATGTCATTCGCTAGCTTTTTAACCTCAGAAGAGAAGGTCGCAGAGAACAACATGTTTTGACGTTTTTTGTTTACTGCTTGGAGAATCTTTTTAATGTCAGCACTAAAGCCCATATCAAGCATACGGTCGGCTTCATCGAGTACTAAAAACTCAACATTCGACAAACTTAAGTTACACGCCACAATGTGTTCAAGTAAACGACCTGGTGTAGCAACAATAACGTCGGCACCGCGTTTAAGTTTTTGTGATTGGGTCTCTATTTTAACGCCACCATAAATGGTTAATACCGTTAAATTAAGATGCTTACTGTAAGCGCTAATGTTGTCTGCAACCTGTGCGGCAAGCTCACGAGTTGGAGTCAGAATTAAAGTACGAGTGTTAGACGGCATCGTCTCTTTTGGGTTATCACACATTCTTTGTAATATAGGCAGCGCAAATGCTGCTGTTTTACCCGTGCCAGTTTGAGCGCTTGCTAGGACATCTTCACCACGACGGATCGCCGGTATCGCTTGTTGTTGAATTGGCGTCATAGATTGATAACCGCACTCAGCGATCGCGCGTAATATTTCTGGGGCGAAGCTAAAAGATTCGAATTTCATGGTGCGGTTCCTGTATGTACATCAAAACAAAGCGATTTAGTTGCAACAAGCTAAGTTAGCTGCACAAGGTCAATCTAGAGTATTTGGGCCTATAGCCATTGTTAATGGCAGATATCATGCTTAACTGGGTTGATTAACGTCTTAGGATAGTTGAAAAACGTTAAGCTTGAATGATACACCCCATTGAGCGCCATCGATAAGCGGCCGCGGAGTATAACAAACTTTTGTTTAAATCCTGAACTTTATCTGTGCCTAACGATAAGATTTTTTAGCGGAGAATTGTTTAGATGATATGGATTGATAGTCATGGCAATTACAGCATCTTAAGTGCGGGGCTGCTAACTCGTTTTTGGACAGAAGTGGATTAGAACTTATCTTTTTATATAAGTTTACCCTGATTCCACTAAATGCGGCTATATTTTAGCTTATGGTTTATAACTTATGGCCTGCGGCCACTAACGTCGTGGCGCTTCGCCCACACCAGACCAAGAGGAAACCAACGGCTGTTCCCTCTTTACTATTTATAAAAAAATTGGCCCAGCCGCCCCGCAACATTTTCAAACAGCGAAAAGGTCGCCATGGGGATTTATCCAGTTTTTTACTTAGTTTGTAGTCTGCTTCGGCCCATTTTGCAATAAAGAGTAAAAATGCTATCGCCTCCGATGGGGTGTCTGAAGTGAATGGATCCACGAATGTCGTGGTGGCAGGACGCCAAAGAACGACCTGTATCGCGAAAGCTAGCCTGACGTCCTGTCAGGCTCACGCATTTTTTTTATAAAGAGTCTTCAACGGCTTCAAGTTCAGAGTTAAATTTAGACTTTTGCAAGCGTTACTAACTCGTTTTTGGACACAAACGTGATAGAGCTGAGAGTCTAAAGGTGCTTCTCTGGATTAGGACATCTATGGTAATCAAATAAATTTTACTCTGCCCCTACATACCTAAAAGCATCGCTGGGAGAGCTGTGGTGGTGCAGAAAACGTTATTGAAGGTTATTGAACGTTATTCTAGTGAATTTAAACCACGATGTCACTCAGATTAAGAGTGCCATCGCAGGTGTTTATTTTAACACTATAATTTTCTTATACCATTAAGCTTATTTAGGAATTGTTGATCTTTTTTAAGGATAAAACACTTCAAAAGCTCAATATCTGTATTTTCTTTACTTGATACGTCAGGGGCGTATTCTTTGACTAATATTGCTGTTTGTTCGAATTTTTCAGCCGAATAATGACTTAATTCTACAATGCCAGAAGTTATTTTTTTGATGTCAGATAAATCATAGTCTTTTGATTTAAAATACCAAAACATACAATTAGACTCAGCGAAATCGAGTAAGTCATCAGAATGATATTTATTTTTTTTTACTTCAGAACACCCAAACAAAATTAATGCACTACAAATAAAGAGTGATGCTAATTTATATTTAATCATTAGATGCTTCCCAAAAATGAATTTTGTGTGATACATCGCCATAACCTTGGTAAACGCAGTTTGATCCATCCCAAAGATCTGCATGTCCGGTCGCATCAGACCATCCATTTACTTCATAAATAATTATACCCTTGCGGTTTTTAATATTATTTTCATATTCCTCTGGTGTGAAGGATTCTGGTGCACCATAGTTTTCAGTTAAATATTTTTTTAATATTTTTACTCTAAAAATGTACCAGTCTTTATTTCTGCCAGAGGACACTTGTCCCTCAAGTTTTCCGTTGGGACCAACGGCTTTGTAAAAAGGGATTTTATGTAAGCCTCCTGAACCGTTAAGAGCTTTAGATACTCTCGTTGCACATGCATTTCCAAACACACCAATATCAAAATTCAGTTCAACTTTACCTCCAATCTGCTTAAAAACAGCAGGGGCTGGAAATGCTGGGTAGTTTTTTTTCAAGATATCCCAATTGGGCATTTTTTTCATAAACATTCCTTTAACAATGAGTCGTCTAAAAATAAGTATTTATTCTGGCGTGAAATTATTTAGCATATAGCAAAATTTTTAATATATTATTTTTATTATATAATTCCAGCAGAATATCAGATGAATGTATTTAAATAAATTATCCATTAGGGTGTATTTAGAGGGGGATGAACTACAATTCATTATATTCAGGACTAGTGAATACTTAAGCTCTAAATTTACCATTTAATATCATTTTTTCTGCTTACTCAATTTGGGAATATGTTGTTCTAATAGGTTCAATGTCATACGCTTAAGTAACACCATTATTTTCTAATATTCTCTGTCTCAAATACGGGAATGTATGCTGAAATTCAACTATGAAGAAACCAGGGCGAGATCGTGAATGTTTTTCAATCAATTTAATGGACGATCTGACGTTAACATTTAGCTATGATCTTATACTCCCTTTTTCCGGGAGCTCACCATGCATATTGACCACTTCAAAGAGACTTTTCAAACCATAACTGACTAACGCCAACGGGCTAAAGTGACCTATTGCCTTTTTGAGGTTTTGTTTGGTTCTATATATGCCGTTATTGCAGGAGCTAAAGGCTGGTTTGATATTCGATAATATTTCCGTCAATAACAAAAAGGCCAGCCTCGACGGCTGGCCTTAATATTGAATTTACAATTGGGTTAAATCGCCCAGCCATCCATGTAAAAGGCGACTAAACCGAGAGTGATTAAGATAACCCCAAGTCGCAGTTTACGCCACTCGCCACTGCATATGCGGCCAATAACCAAGGTAACAAACCCAAGCATAATCCCAGTAACGATATTACAGCTTAAAATAATAAATACCGCGCAGGTTAAGCCTGCCATTGCATCCACTTTATCGTCAAAATTAAGCTTGGTGACGTTACTTAGCATCAGTAATCCAACATACATTAGCGCTGGAGCTGTCGCATAAGCAGGTACTAAAAAGCTTAACGGCGCTAAAAACATCATTATCAAAAATAGTAAGCCGACGATGGTCGCGGTCAGGCCGGTTTTGCCACCTGCTGCAGTTCCCGCTGCGGACTCAATATAAACAGCGGCTGGAGCGCCGCCGACTACGCCAGCAAAAATACTGCTGACAGAGTCTGATGTCAGTGCTTTTCCACCACCAACAATATTGTCTTTATCATCGAGAAGTTCCGCTTGTCCTGCAACCGCTCTAATTGTGCCTGTTGCATCGAAGATAGCGGTCATCACTAATGCCAACACAATAGGCAGTACCACTGGATTCAGTGCGCCCATAATATCGAGCTGGCCAATAAGCGACGTTTCAGACATCAAATCAGGCAAAGCAAATAGGCCTTGATAAGTTACGCTAGGATCAAATATTAACCCAAAGATCGATAGCCCGACGATGACCAGCAATATGCCACCCGGCGTGCCTCGGCGCTCAAGCCCAATTGTCATAGCAAGACCAATTATTGTTGCTATAACCGGTAAACTATTAATATCACCAAGCTTTACGGGTAAACCGGCATCGTTTGATACAATCAATTTCACGCTATTGGTCGCGATAAGCAGTAAAAACAAACCAATACCAATACCTGTACCGTGAGCGATACCGGTTGGCAAGTTAGTGAGTACCCATTGACGAATACCGGTGACACTTACAAGTGTAAATACGATACCCATTAGGAAAATAGCGCCAAGGGTGACAGGAATCGATATTCCCTGGCCTAGCACCATGCTAAATGCAGTAAATGCAGTGAGTGAAATTGCGCAACCGATGGCCATCGGCAAATTAGCCCATAATCCCATGAGCAACGAACCAAACGCGGCAATTAAACAGGTAGCGATAAATACCGCCGCAGGATCAAACCCCGCAGTGCCCAACATGTTTGGCACCACAATCACCGAATAAACCATAGCCAAAAACGTCGTTAAGCCAGCAATGACTTCACGTTTTAAGGTACTTCCACGGGCAGAAATATTGAAATAGCGATCCAAAAACGAATCAGAAACAGCAGCAGAATTAGAGAGAGTCTGTTCAGACTTCATAGTGATGATACCTTTTGATCTCTTAAATTATCAGTTAACCAATGGTTATTCATTGGCGACACGGCTATGGCAGGTAGAGCCCCAAACGAGAACGACTTAGGTGAGAGATCCACTTGGCGCATATAGCGTTAGTGACCTGCGAGTATTGTGGTAAACAAATTTGTTATACACATGTCTGGTAAAATTTACTCTTACCAACACAGCCTTTGTTGGCGCGGAGTTTACAACAATCGACAATGGGGAAATAGGAAGCGGCTAACATTTTTTTGCTATGTGGGTAAAAAACGTACCCAAAAAACAGATTGCTCGTATATCTCACCATAAAAGTCACTCGCTGTTGTAATCACTGCCTTTGAGTATTCAACACTAATAACTGATTACCGTCTTGGCATGGCAATTAATACCATTTTTTAGGAATTATAATGTTTGCTGTGAGTCGGTAGATTCACTGGCGCTTTAGTTTGCACTTGATGGTGCTTTAATTCAAAGGGCTTTGGACATGTTATTGCTCCAAAGCCCTATATTCAGTGCTTACGCGTTATGTTGAACTGGATGGCGCTTAAATCGCGACAGTCACTTTATTGAGCCATGCTAACTCGTCACCTTGCATTAATGGCGCTAAGGTTTGACGAACTTTTTGCTGATATTGATTAAACCAGTTCACTTCAAAATCAGTTAACAATGACTTATCGATTAAGCGTGCATCCATTGGAATATGGGTTAATACATCAAACTCATACATTTCACGCTCTGCACCTGCCAATGCTTGGCAATGTTGCACTGTGACTAGGTTTTCGATGCGAATACCAAAACCATCGGCGCGGTAATAACCAGGCTCATTCGACAATACCATTCCTGGTAGTAATGCCACGCCATTGACGTTTTTACCAATGCGCTGCGGGCCTTCGTGAACACTTAGAAAGTGACCGACACCATGGCCCGTTCCGTGGTCATAATCAAAACCATGCTGCCATAAATACTGACGAGCAAATGCATCGAGTTGCACACCAGAGGTGCCTTTAGGGAAGCGGGCTGTATCAAGGGCTATGTGGCCTTTTAATACCAGGGTGACCATTTTCTTCTGTTCATCGGTCACTTTGCCAATGGCAATGGTGCGGGTAACGTCGGTGGTGCCGTCTAAGTATTGCGCACCAGAATCGACCAAGTAAATGCTGTCCATGGTCATTGTGCTTGGGGTGCCATTATTATGGTTGTAATGGCACATAGCGGCATTGGCACCAGTGGCTGAAATAGTGTCAAAGCTTGGCTCGCGATATAGCGAATCTTGTATTCTAAAGCTTTCTAATTTGTCAGCCAGTTGTGCTTCATCGTGCATAATGTTTTGTTCAACTTGGCTGTCTAACCAGGCTAAAAAACGGCTAACGGCAGCGCCATCACGAATATGACACGCTCGCATACCAGCTAATTCGGCGTTATTTTTTTGTGCTTTAGGTAATGCAACCGGGTCGGTACCCACAATGAGTTTAGCGCCACCTTTTTGTGCCAGTAACTGCGAATAGGCGTTGGCAGAATGAGGGTCGGCCAATAGCTTAACGCCTTTCATTTGCGCTAATACGGTTGCCAGTTCTGCTTCATCTTTAAAGCTCACGCCAGCACCTACATGCTGTTCAATATTTTGCGGCACTTTAGTTAAATCGGTAAAAAAGGTCATATCGCCATTGGTCGATAATAATCCGCAGCCAAGTATGACGGGGAAGCGTGGAACGTCATTACCACGGATATTCAGCAACCAACAACATGAATCTAATGCGGCAATAAGGGCAACATCGGCGCCTTGCTTGTTAACCAGCTGACCAATTTGTTGACGTTTCTCGACGCTATTACGTCCTGCACCTTGGTGGCTAAATAAAGTCATGGTGGATGCTGACGGTGCTGGGCGGTCCAACCAACTTACATCAATCGGGTTGTTATCAACTTCAACTAAATTGATTTGGGCTTTATCAAATTGCGCTTTGGTTTGTTGAAACCAAGCAAGGGTATGTAAGCGACTGTCGATGCCGACGCTCGAGCCTGCAGGTAATGTATCAATTAACCAGTCAATCTGCGGGTCGTCATACAGGCTTAAATATTCAAATAAGTTACCGTCTACTTGTTGGCGTACTTGCACTGTGTAACGGCCGTCGGTAAATATTGCTGCGCGGTCTTTTAACACGATAGCCATGCCAGCAGACCCCGTAAAGCCAGTGGCCCAATGTAAACGCTCATTACGAGCAGGGACATACTCACCTAAATATTCGTCAGCGCGAGGAATGATGAATGCATCTATTTGGTTTACTTCAAGCTGTTGGCGAATGGCGTTAAGACGCGTAGCAATAATATTGAACATGGTTTCTCCGTTGGAGGCGACTGATGAACTCAGCTCTGTAGAATGAACTGCGATTATCGCAAGCGTGACGGCAAACTGGCAAGTGAAGTCGCTGACATAATGTGGAACAGACTGATTAAAATTGTAAACTTATATTGTATACAATGGTAACAAAGCGATACAGACGGTATCCTTGTCGGTATTGATTATCTTGTATATTTGAACAAGGTAAGACGATTTGATTTCCACAGACTCTAGATAAATAACAATAAAAATAACCAAAGGAAAACCTATGACAATCGGTGTCGGCGGCGTTAGCCCGCAACAAGCATTAGCCACACTCACTAATATGACTCACGGTGTAGCAGCGATAAGTGATGATGAATTTAATCAACGAATTCAACATGCACAACGATTGATGGCGCAACATGGTTTAGAAGCAATCTATGTGAATGCTGGTACTAATTTATACTATTTCACCGGTACTCGTTGGTTTTCTAGCGAACGTATGGTGGGTGCTATTATCCCCGCTGTGGGTGAGGTTCAGTATATTGCACCTGCATTTGAGCTCGACACGTTACAGGGTTATATGACCATTAAAGGTCAAGTAAATACGTGGCATGAAGATGAAAGCCCATATCAGTTATTTGCCGATGTGCTGGATAACATCGGCTTGAGCCAAGCAAAAATCGGTATTGATGAGTCAACCGCCTTTTTTATTAGCGATGGCATTGCCCAAGCAGCTCCTCAGCATCGATTTGTAAGTGCGACAACAGTAACGGCAGGATGTCGGATGATTAAGTCGGTTGCCGAAATTGCCTTAATGCAACGCGCTAAAGACATGACCCTTGAAGTGCATAAAGCCACTGCCAGTATTTTACGTGAGGGCATCACCACTGCAGAAGTGGAAGACTTTATTAACCAAGCTCACTATGCCGTGGGCGCAGCCAAAGGTTCGTATTTTTGTATCGTGCTATTTGGTGAAGATACTGCGTATCCGCATGGAGTTAAATCACCTAAAGCGCTTGAGAAAAATGACACGGTATTGATTGATACCGGTTGCCAGTTACAAGGCTATAACTCTGATATTACTCGCACTTACGTATTTGGTGAGCCTAATGCTCGTCAGCGTCAATTATGGCAACTTGAACAGGATGCACAAATTGCTGCGTTTGATGCTGCTACCTTAGGAACCTTGTGTAGTGAAGTGGATGCAGCTGCTCGTGTCGTGTTAGAAGCCGCAGGCTTTGGTCCAGATTACAACGTGCCAGGTTTACCTCATCGTACTGGTCATGGTATCGGTTTAGATATTCATGAATGGCCATATTTGGTGCGTAATGATGTTACGCCACTGGCGGTTGGTATGTGTTTTAGCAACGAGCCAATGTTATGTGTACCTGGGGAGTTTGGGATCCGTCACGAAGACCATTTTTACATGACAGCGCAAGGGCCTAAATGGTTTACAGCGCCAGCGAAGTCGATTGATGATCCGTTTTATTTAGCATGATAATCAAATGCTTATGGAGTAAAGGCTCAATTTAAATAACCAAGAGCCGATAATCAATAGCAAAAAGCCTCCGACATGGAGGCTTTTTCATTTTCTGCTTAAACTGATCTTCATTGCTGATTAGTTAATTTCAAATAACTCAACATCAAAAATCAGTACTGAGCCGCCGGCGATTTTACCGGTTGAGCGATTGCCATAAGCCAATTGGCTTGGAATATAAAAACGGAATTTATCGCCAATATTCATGAGTTGTACACCCTCGGTCCAACCGGCTATCACTTGATTTAAACCAAAGCTGATTGTTTCGCCGCGATCAACAGAGCTGTCGAATACGCTACCGTCAATGAGTGTGCCGTGGTAATGCACGGTAACCTTGCTTTTTGCGCTAGGGTGTTCAGTATTATCGCTTTTAACGAGTACTTCATATTGTAAGCCAGATAAGGTTTGGATTACGCCTTCGCGTTTGGCATTATCAGCTAAAAAAATCTTACCTTTCTCAATATTTTCTTTGGCGGCTTTAGAATTGTTAGATTGAGTGAAAAAATAAAAAATAACGCCCGCAATGACCAGTACGGCCAAAATCATACGCATAATTGATCTCGAATTGTTGGGTAGATAGTGCGACTAGTTTAGCGTAAAAATTGCTGAGCTAATACTCATCAACACGATTGAAGCGACAATTGAACCAACAGCTTAACGGTATGCATCTAATAACGGATACCACAGCTGATAACACAATAAGCTGACCCCAACTGAGTTGAGTACGATGCAACACCACAATATCCGTTTAAAAGACGATTTTTGGGTTTTATGACGTAAGTGATACTGACCGAGTAGCGCTGCTGGCCAGCCGCCAATTAAAGAAAAAAATTGTAAGGTGCTTTCTTTTATGCGCCATTGCCCCTGTTTAGCGGCCGATTTATCACGATAATACAAACTAAAAGTGACCAGATTAATTAGGCCATATACCCCAGCTAACCAGGGCTGAATAGTGGCAAAAATAGCGCCAATGAGCAGCAACATCAACCAAGCAAACTTATTCATTTTAGTGTCTGCTCTGTGAGATTAATTTTATCATATTGATTTCGTCATACTGATGAGACCAATCAGCATTGCACACAATGGTAGTTGCATAGATTCTTCTTTTAAGTGTATATGTTTCATTAGCTTGTGCGGGAGACTAACACACGCCAAAGCTTTTCTAATGGGCCTTGATTGAATTTTCGTAAATAGACATCCGCTAACAACAGTTGAAATACACTGTAGATAATCGCAATTGAGACGTAACCTATCCTGTCTAGTGAGTACAGCCAGTCTGGTGCGATATAACGTAACAGTAAAATACCGACTATTGACTGGAGAATGTACAAACTAAACGCCATCCGCCCGACGTTTTGCAGTAGTTTCAGTCTATGTGGCGTATTTTGGCAGAATTTAACAATAATGTGGATATAAATCAAAGCTGTCGCAATAGCGCTGAACCACAATAAAAGATCAGACATCGACTCCAACATCTGATTGCCACTTAGACTTAATATCGAGTCTAATGATGCTAATGTGATGGCCCAAAATACACATTGCCACAGGGTTTTATTATCCAATCCATCAACAAAGATATTGCGTTTATATAACGCCATCCCTAAAAGCATTAAGCCGGTGATATACCACATTAACGTTAATGGAATAACCGCCAGCATGTACGCAAACATGGTTAGGTGCAGGGTCAGTTGTTGTTGGTAGCTACCGGTCCAAGCAGCAAGTTGCTCGATGAAGAAAGCTGAATCTCGTGAATAAACTTGATCGTCTGGCATGAGCGAAATAAGTGCGATGGGTATAAATGATAAAAAGATAAACCATTTAGCTTTACGGATTAGTTCATCGGCATTGAGGCTAATGTAGCGAAAAGCTAATAATCCACTGACACCATAAGACAATAATATATCGCCAGGAAAGATGAAAATAGCGTGTATTACGCCAAAGGCAATTAACCAATACAGACGGCTTTTTATGCGTTTATTCTGCTGAGTAGTGGTGGCTGTCTCCATTCTCATTTGCTGGTGTTGGTATTGGATTAGCATTCCCACCCCAAAAATCATCGCAAATAGGCTAAAGAAACGACCTTCTAAAAAGAAATTGCTAAAAATGAGTAGGATAATGTCGCTGGTGGGTTGAACCTCATGAGGAGCGTAACCGAAAAAACTATTGCCCATAAAATAGATATTAAGGAAGAAAATACCTAATACGCCAAGCCCTCTGATAGCGTCAAGATTAGCCAAACGAGCTTGTTGGACCGGAGCGCTATGCTCATCCATGTAGGTTGCAGTGTTAATCGCTTAATTCCTTTTACTTTTAGCTGTTTATAAACCCTCTTTATTCATTAAGGAGGCGCTGTTAGAGACTACCAGCCAAAAGCGGTAATGCAACTAGATAATACGTTTAGGTGAGGCAAGATGATGATAAAAAAACAAGCGTTCAGTATTAATACCGAACGCTTGGTTTGTGAAGTATGCAGTTTGGTTTATTTGGTTGTTTGCACTTCAAGAAACGGGATAGTACCAGTAGGTAGCATGGTTGTTGGTAAGCGCCCATCCCAACGTTCTGCTTTAGTCAATTCAACTAAATTTTGATTTTGCGCTAGCGCTTCAGCACGAATTTTAATGGCTGATGCTTCTGCGTTACCTTTAATACGGATACTTTCTGCTTCGGCAATTGCGCGGGCCAATTGTGAATCTGCTTCCGCTTGTGCTTGAGTGACGGCAATTTGGGCACTAACACGCTCTTTTTCAAGATTCTGTAATTGGGTTTGTACTTCTACTTCTGCACGCATTCTGTCTTCTACTGATTTCTCGTATGCGTTGCTAAAGTCGATATTTTCAATCTGTACCGAATTAATGGTCACCGGGCCTTTAATTGATTTAGTAATGGCGTCAGTGACATCAATACCAAACTTGATACGTTCTTGGACGGCAGAAATAGCAGTGTATTTACCAAAAATATTCTCAATTTGGGTTGGCACTTGGCGGTCGAGTAAGCGCGACACCATTAAGTCGATACTTTTGAAATTAGCATATACTTCTTCAACACGATCTGGCGGTATGCTAAATGTGACTGATGCGCGTAAAGTGGCAGGTTGTTGATCGCGGCTATATGCCTGTAAACCTTGGTAGTTTGCGGTATGAGTTTGGGTTGATATTTTAACCACGGTATCCATCAGTGGAATTTTAAATCCAAGACCGGGTTCTGCAGTATCGATAATTTTACCGTTACGCAGCAATACCCCACGTTCACCCTGATCAATGGTATACCAGCTACCATATAAACTGATCAGCATTAGCAGTAAAACTGCGACAGGAATGATTTTACCGAGATGATTTGTGTTAGCTTGCGCCAGACCATTTTTTAACATTATGCTTCCCTAGCAAAAGTGAATAAAGGTGATTAAATTACTTGGTTATTTTTGAGGTTTCTCTGAAATCCATAGCTTAATATGCCCTTGGACCACCACAACACCATTAGTGTCATAGGCTTTTACGTCGACTAACATATCACCCACTTGCCATTGCTCTGGTTTTACCTCTGCAACACATAAAATGTCGCTGCCCGCTTTTGCGGTGTAATCAACGCTCATGCCTTTAGGGATCCAGCGTAAATGAGCCGGGATAGATGCTTCTGCCATCGTACCCATGGCCATTTCAAGACCATTACAAATGGCAATCACATGCACGGTTCCAATATGATTTTGGACTTTCTTGCGCTTTTTGATTAAACATTCGCAGCGGTTAACGCGTAAATCACTTATGAAAGGGTGTACTGTGCCAAAATAGGGCGCCATTCGAGACACCATTTTAGAAAAAATCTGTTTACCAAATGGATAAGCAGTGACTTTCTTATACAGCGACATGACTTTATTGGGTTTAGTTGGGATCATAAATGAACTCTAATCGTTATCTGGTCGGATGAGATTAACATTGTTGTAACCTGCGGAAAAGCCCCGTTGAATATTTTCCATCGCTCATTGCAAAGGGCACAGGTATAATTTACGTGATTAGACACATTAAGGATGAATTTTGAAAACTGACTCACTGTTATTGAATTATTTCAAAGGTATGGCCATGGGCGCTGCAGATGTTGTGCCGGGCGTGTCGGGTGGCACTATTGCGTTTATTACCGGTATTTTAGACCCATTATTGGATGGCATTCGCAAAATAAACTGGTCGTTAGTGGGCATTATCAAACAAAAAGGCATTAAAGCCGCCTTTTTACACATTAACGGTCCTTTTCTCGTGTGTGTATTTGGTGGGATCCTCACCAGTATTTTTACCTTAGCTAAATTGATTTCTTGGCTATTGGTCACTCACCCCATTCCTGTGTGGTCGTTCTTTTTTGGATTAATTTTATTTTCAGTGGTTCATATGCTTAAGCAAGTGAACAAATTCACTGCTATGCGGATTGCCATGTTCATTGTCGGTGTCGCCTTTGCGTGGGCTATTACAGTGTTACATCCTATTGAAATGCAGGTGAGTTACCTTAATTTCTTCTTTTGTGGTGCTATTGCTATTTGCGCCATGATATTACCTGGGATTTCAGGCAGCTTTATTTTGTTGCTTTTAGGGATGTATCCAGCGGTATTAGCGGCAGCTAAAGGCTTTGATATTGTTTATTTAGCCTGTTTTGCGATTGGTGCTGTGGTTGGATTATTAAGTTTTAGTCATGTGTTATCGGCCTTGTTACGTAAATTCCATGACACGACGTTATTATTTTTAACGGGATTAATGCTCGGGACGCTAGGTAAAATTTGGCCATGGAAACAAGTGATCAGTTGGCGCGAGAATTCTAAGGGTGAATTAGTGCCTTTGGTTGAGCAAAATTTATCTCCGTTTCAGTTTGAGCAAATCACTGGCGAATCATCACAAATTATCATTGCCATAGTGTGTCTGCTGGTGGGGATTGGTTTGGTGTGGGGATTAGAACGCGTCGGCAACAAAGCGAATAGTTAATCCTGTTGAAGCTTAATCTGGGCCGTTCAGGTGGAAGACAAGTAAAAGATGAATAATGAAGCAGAACTTAGGTTCTGTTTTTTTGTGTGCGTTATTTGACTAATATGTAGGCTCATATTGCAAAAACGATAAATAACCCTATAAATAATGAACTTAATGGGTGTTTTATTCGTATTTTTGCTTAATAGTATATGTAGTTAGCATGACATCTTTTTTTATCCCACTTTGGGAATATTACAGTTGCCACAGGAGTGCATAATATGCCAAATATCGATACATTTGTGCCAGAAAAAATCCAAATTGGGATCAGCAGTTGCTTGTTGGGTAACCAAGTCCGCTTTGATGGCGGACACAAAAACTCTTATTACTGTAGACAAGAAATAGAACCATTTTTTGAATACACCACTGTTTGCCCTGAAATGGCGATTGGCATGGGCGCACCACGCAAAAGTATCCGTCAAATACGAGATGGCGATGTAGTGCATATTCGCAGTGCTGATGGAACGCTCGATGTGACAGACAAGCTTAATGAATACTCCCAAGCAAAAGTGGAAGAGCTTGACTACCTTGGCGGTTATATTTTATGTGCCAAATCACCAACCTGTGGCATGGAAAGGGTTACCGAGTACAAAATTGGTACCAATCATGGCACTAAAACCGGCATCGGTGTTTTTGCAAAAAAATTAATGGAACGCTACCCACTTCTGCCAGTAGAAGAAGAAGGCCGTTTACATGACTTGCCACTAAGAGAAAACTTTTTCACCCGTGTATTTGCTTATAACGATTGGAAGCAAATGACTAAATCGGGTATCACTAAACATAAGCTAATGCAGTTCCATTCGCGTTATAAGTATCTATTAATGGCCCACAGCCCGCAGTGGTATCGCGATTTAGGGCCTATATTGGCTGATATTCAAGATGTTGAGCAAACTGCGCAACAATATTTTGAAGGCTTTATGACGGCACTTAAAATTATTGCCACCCGTAAAAATCACACCAGTACTTTGCAGCATATTCAAGGCTATTTTAAGAAGCAATTGACCGCTGAACAGAAAGAAGAGTTGAGTGAGTCAATTTTAAAATATCGCCAAGGGTTGTTGCCTTTGCTGGTGCCAATCACCTTGATTAACCATTATGTACGTGAGTTTCATACCCCGTATATTCAAGAGCAGGTGTATTTAAATCCACATCCAGAAGCGCTTAAGCTTCGTTATGCTTATTAGGTCTATTGTGAATGACTTCTATGAATAGTTTGATGTGGTTTAGGCAAGATTTACGGGTGGCAGATAATCCGGCTTTAGTGGCTGCGTGTGAGTTTGCTGCCAGTAATCATAGTCATGTTCGAGCTGTGTATTTTGTCACACCAGCACAATGGGCGCAGCATGATGTCGCGCCGATACAAATTGATTTTATCCAGCGACATGTCAATTTGTTAGCGCAGGCATTGGCGGTGTTAGGTATTCATCTAGATGTGTTGCACGCACAAGACTTTGATGAAGTACAAACCCTGTTAGCCGCTTATATCGCACAACATGATATTGCCGCTGTGTATGCTGCCAATGAGCCTGAAATAAATGAACGTCGTCGAGACCGCGCATTAATTGATAGCGGTGTACCATTAACGTTAATCGACCAAGATTGCGTATTAGCAGCTGGGCAAGTGAAAAACTTGGCTGGTGATATGTACAAAGTCTTTAGCCCTTTTGCTAAAAAGTGGAAAAGCATTGCCGGCCAGCGCGCGATTGTTCCGGTCGCGGTGCCTGCGCCAATCGCTGCAGTACTGGCAACTCCCAGTGAAGTGGTATTTAACTGCGATAAAATGTCTAGTGAGCAATGGCCTGCAGGAGAGGGCGCTGCAAAGCGAATACTTGATCAATTTTTAGCAAGCCAAGTAGAAGATTATCAAGCCGAAAGGGATTTTCCTGCCCTAGAAGGTACTAGCCGCTTATCACCCTTTTTAGCTATTGGGGTCATTAGTTCACGTCAATGTGTCGCAGCCATATTAGCGCGTTATCCTCAAGCCTTAGTTGATGATACTTGCCCCGCAAAAACGTGGTTAAATGAATTGATTTGGCGTGAGTTTTATCGCCATTTACTGGTGGCATTTCCACGCCTATCCATGAACCATAACTTTAATGAGTTAGGCGACGGCATTGTGTGGCGCAATAATCTTGCTGAGTTTACCGCCTGGTGTGATGGCCAAACAGGCTATCCAATTATTGATGCTGCTATGCGTCAATTAAATCAAACCGGTTGGATGCATAATCGATTACGCATGGTGGTAGCCAGCTTTTTAACTAAACACCTATTGGTGGATTGGCGTTGGGGCGAGCGATATTTTAGGCAAAAACTAATTGATGGTGACTTAGCCGCCAATAATGGTGGTTGGCAATGGTCAGCAGGAACCGGCTGCGATGCGCAACCTTATTTTCGCGTATTTAACCCAATGACCCAAAGTAGCAAGTTCGACCCTGATGCCAGTTTCATAAAGCGTTATGTTCCCGAATTGTCTACTTGGTCTTTGGCCGATATTCATCAACCCAAAACCATCAATGTTAATGACTTATTTGCACAACGCCAGGATGACCGATACCCACAACCTATTGTCGAACACAAGATGGCACGCTTGCGGGCGATAGAAGTACTAAGTGCGCTAAAGCGTGGTTAATTGTTTAGATCAACATTTAACGCAGTTAGCAAGACAAAGGGCTGTTTGAGAGCCGTTTGTTATCTTGAACTCAGGTTACTGAGTCCATTTTAGTTCGAGAAATCAGCAACAACACAATTAAGCCGCTATTATCTCTTATGATAATAGCGGCTTTTTTTGCGTTAGATCACACTATGAGCTTGGCTAGTGAGTGGATTGATGAGTATTGATTGAAGCACTTCAATTAACAGCATAGAATGGCCATATTAAAGATTTATATATTATGCATGTTTAAATCTTGTTGATGTTAATCCACTAAGTGAGTGCACTGCTTATGCTGAATATTGATGATCCTGCTGAAATTGATAACACTCCTGCAATATGGCGTTTGGGTTTTAGACCGTTTTTTTTAGGTGGAGCAAGTGTCGCAGCGTTATACATCCCGTTGTGGTTAATGGGCTGGTTTACTCCGCAATATAGCTTATTTAACAGTGAGTTTTGGGCCAATGTTGTGCCTCTATGGTGGCACCCTCACGAAATGTTATTTGGTTTCGCTATGGCTATTGTGTGCGGTTTTTTACTCACAGCAGTACAAGCGTGGACCAATCAACCCACTATTACGGGGCGCGCGTTAATGGTCACCTTTGGTTGTTGGCTCATTGCCCGCTTAATGTTGCTATTACCAATGAACATTCCTTTGATACTACCTGCAATATTTGACAGCTTATTTTTAGGGTTAAGTGCGTTGGCATTGTGGCGCTGTATTTATCCGGTTAAACAATGGCGCAATATAGGTTTTCCTATCATGCTGGTGGTCGCATTGTTGGTTAATTTAGCCAGTTATTACGCCTTGTCCGAACGTAACTTTTCGTTATCGACCCAATTATGGCAAGGAATGATTTGGTGGCTTGCCATGGTTATTACCATTGTTGGCGGTCGAGTTATCCCATTTTTTACCGCAATGAAAATTCAACAACCCAAGCCTGATCCCATTAATGTGTTAGAAAATACATTATTATTAGCAATGGGTTTACTGTTTATTCAAGCAATAAGTCATTGGTTTCCAAAGGGGATTGAACAAGCACTGCTTGCAGTAGCAGGCATATTGCATTTAGTCCGTTTTGCTCGTTGGCAAGCACATAAAACCCTAAAAGAGCCGATGCTGTGGTCATTGCATATTTCGTATCTATCGTTGCCAATCACATTGTTATTGATGGCAATCAACATTGATAACGAATATGCCTATCGTACCTTATTGCATTTATTTGCTATTGGCGGCATCGCATCATTATGTTTATCAATGATTTCACGCGTTTCACTTGGGCATACTAGTCGCAATATCTATCAAGGCCCTAATATGACGTGGGCATTTTTATGTTTGCCTCTCGCAGCTGTTTTACGTGCAGGAATGCCTTTGTTGATGCCTGAATACACCCAAATTTGGTTATGGGCCGCAGGAGCATGTTGGTTTATCGGTTTTGGTTTATTTGTGTGGTTTTACGCGCCGATTTTACTGCGTCCACGTCTTGATGGTCGTCCTGGATAACGTGAGCTAAATTGATGACGCAAGTTAACTAAACAGTTAACTATACTAAACAGTTCAAAAGTAGTGCTACAGACTTATCGAACAATGTAGCGCTGTAAATTAAGAGATTGGAGAAAGGTTAGCAGTATGATGGATCTACTTATCGATGTAATAATGAAAGCGACTCGGCCAATGCGAAGCAAGGTAGGGTTAAGCATTATTATTAGCGCAATGGCATTGCTGAGTCTAACGTCTTGGTCGCTTCAAAGTGCTGAAGTGGATCCTAATCAACTTAAGTTTCCACAACAATATGACTCTTGGCAAGCAACAGAAGAACAAGTCGAACGAGACGATATACTGGCGCAATATCCTGCCAATATCATTTTATGGGCGGGTTCGTCATTTGCCAAAGAATACCATAGCCCTCGAGGGCATCAGTTTGCTGTTGCTGACGTGACGCATACCTTGCGTACTGGTGTTGCAATAGCTGAAGGCGACAAAGGTTTATCTGCCAGTTGCTGGACCTGTAAAACACCTGATGCCCCTAGATTGATCAAAGAAATGGGTATGCAAGGTTTTTCAGGTGCCAATTTTGTCGATTTAGGCCGTGAAATCAAATCCGTTGTTTATTGCAGTGATTGTCATGTTGATGGCAGTGCTAAACTCGCATTACCACGCCCTCATGCGCAAAATGCGATGGAAAAAATTAAACTGCCTTTTGATAAGCAAGACCGCAGCATGCAAGGCGCTCAGGTTTGTGGTCAATGTCATGTGAGTTATTATTTCCAGCCTGAAAATAATAACAAAGTTAATATTCCATGGATTTTTGGCAGCACTGCTGATGAAATTGAAAAATATTATGACACTCGTCGCTTTTACGAATGGATCCACCCCATTTCTAAAACCCCAATATTAAAAGCGCGTCATCCAGAGTTTGAGCATTGGAGCCGTTCGGCTCATGCTAAGCAAGGTGTGACGTGTATAACTTGTCATATGCCGCCTGCGACCGATGAAAAAGGCGCTACATTTACTGACCATAAGGTGGGTGGCGCATTAGACAATTTTGATCGTAGTTGTGCAAATTGTCATAGCAGTAAAGCGGCCATCACCAAAAAGCTTGATAAAACCAAAGCCAATATTGATGCTAAATCACGAAATGTAGAGTCATTGCTGATTAAAGCACATTACGAAGCCAAAGCGGCTTGGGATGCCGGAGCCACATGGCCGCAAATGAATGATGCGATTATGGCTATTCGTCATTCACAATGGCGCTGGGATTTTGCCACCGCATCGCATGGTATGTACGCTCATAATCCTAAAGAAGGGATTGAGTTACTGGATAAATCAACTGAACAGGTTACGTATGCCCGTGAAGCATTAGCCCGCATATTGAGTCAAATGTCTGTTACCGAAGTTGAGTATCCAGATTACAGTACCAAACAAAAAGCCCATGCCGCTATTGGATTTATTGAAGCTGATGCCATTAAAGCCAAACAAGCTTTTATTAAACAAGAAGTTGATAAGTACTGGCAGCCGGTAGCCAAAAAGGGTTACTAAAGAACAGTTTCAATTTATAAACGTTATTAACGCCTAAGCCATGCTTAGGCGTGTTACTTTGTGATTCGTTTAAAGGGTGATCTACTTCCTGCGCTATCTCGTATGGATACCAAGTTAGTTTTTATTTACTGCACGGCCATGAAATACTTTTATCTTATTGTCATATAAGGCATTGTTATATCTGGTTACGTGTATTCTTTCTTGGTCGTGTAATAGGAGTCCGTTAATGCAAGGTGCACAGTCGACAGTTGATACTCAATCCGAATCATTAAATGCTGACCGCTCTGCGTCCGTTAATGGTCATCCGGTTATTGTTGATGACTTTATTAATATGTATCAACAGCTTAATAAAGATAATCTATTTTTACTACGTCAAGTTTATCGGGATGATATTTGCTTTCGAGATCCCATGCATCATGTTGAGGGAATCGAAGCATTAACCGAATACTTTGCCAACATGTATCAAAATGTCACCCACATTGAATTTGATATTAAAGAAGTGGTGATCAGTGCTGATAAGCAACAAGCAGCATTGTATTGGACTATGAGCTATTCACACCCTAAATTAAGTAAGGGACAGCTGATTAATGTTGAAGGCATGTCGCAACTTAAATTCTCTGATAAGATTTTTTCTCACCGTGATTATTTTGATCTGGGCCAAATGCTGTACGAGCAAGTGCCGTTTTTAGGTGGATTAATTGGCTTACTCAAAAATAGGGTGACTAAGTAATGGCAATGGTTCCTGCGGATACAAAAGCGGTTTTGATAACCGGTGCAAGTTCAGGTATTGGTTTAGCTTTAGCAGAGCATTATCTGGCTAAAGGTGTGGCCGTTATAGCCTGTGGTCGAAATGCCCAAGCCTTACAAGCCATAACTGGTGCCACTCCGCTTGAATTTGATATTACCGATAGTTCTCAGGTACAAGCCGCCGCCGCCAAACTTAAGCAGCTGTTACACGATAATCACTGGCAGTTGCAGCAGGTGATTCTTAATGCTGGCAGCTGTGAATACATTGACGATGCATTGCATTTCGACTCAGCGCTATTTGCCAGAGTCATCAATACTAATGTGGTTGCCATGGGTTACTGCCTTGAGCATTTTTTACCTTTATTGAGCCGTGGTGCGCAACTCGGGTTAATGAGTTCAAGTGCCACTTATTTACCGTTTCCGCGTGCCGAAGCTTATGGTTCATCAAAAGCGGCTATTGGTTATTTAGGCCGTAGTTTACGAGTTGACCTTGCTCAGCATGGTATTGGGGTGAGCGTTATTTGTCCGGGCTTTGTTAAAACCCCGTTAACCGCCAAAAACGACTTTGCTATGCCAATGCAAATCACCGCTAAGCAAGCGGCTGAGGCTATTTATAATGGTATGCAGCGTCAACGCCGTGAAATCCATTTCCCAACTAAATTTACTTGGTTACTTAAATTAGCCTCTTTATTGCCAGAAAAATTACTAGTATTTTTGCTGGCACCTAAATAGTAAACCCAAGTCAATTCACCACAAGAACAAGTATTAGCGTCAAGGATTAACTAAATGAAAAATATTGCTGTAATTGGTACTGGGATTTCGGGGTTAACGTGTGCCCACCTATTAAGCCGTGAACACACGGTAACCGTGTTTGAGGCTAATGATTATATTGGTGGCCATACAGCGACCATTGATGTGGAAGTAGCAGGGCAGCAATACGCAATAGACTCTGGTTTTATTGTGTTTAATGACCGGACTTATCCGCTATTTGAAACATTAATGGCACAACTTAATATTAAGTCTTTACCGACTGAAATGAGTTTTAGTGTGAATAATGCACTCACTGGGCTTGAATATAATGGTCATAATTTGTGGAGCTTATTTGCCCAACGTCGTAATTTGTTACGCCCAAGTTTTTACCGGTTTTTAGGTGAAATTGTTCGTTTCAACAATGGTTGTAAAGTTATTTATGAGGCCGACAATTACCCAACGTCTTCACTCGGTGAGTATCTTGATCAACAAGGTTTCTCAGCCTTTTTCTGTGAGCATTACATTTTGCCTATGGGCGCGGCGATTTGGTCTGCCAGTATTGATGATATGCGCGGCTTTTCATTGCGATTCTTTATTCGTTTTTTCCAGCATCATGGTTTATTAAATATTAATGATCGCCCGCAATGGTATGTACTTGAAGGTGGATCGCGCAGTTATATCCCAGCCTTAACCGCACCGTTTAAAGAACGTATCCAGCTTAATTCTCCAGTGAGTGGTATCAAACGTAGCGATGATGGTGTGTATGTTCAAGTTGCTAACGGTGAATGGCAGCACTTCGACGATGTAGTGTTGAGTTGCCATAGCGATCAAGCGTTAGCGATGTTAACCGATGCCACTCAAGATGAGATCGACGTGTTAGGCGCAATGGAATATCAAAATAATGAAGTGGTGCTGCACACAGATATTAATTTATTACCCAAGCGTAAAGCGGCATGGGCAAGTTGGAACTATCGTTTAGATGGTGTTAATCAGCAAGATATTGCTCAGCGTCCGGCTAGCGTGACGTATAATATGAATATTTTGCAGTGTTTACCGAGTAGTGCACCTACATTTTGTGTCACCCTAAATCAAACTGCATCGATTGATGAAAGTAAAATTTTGCGAAAGTTTAATTATGCTCACCCAGTATTTAATGATGCCAGCATGAAGTCGCAAGCGAAAAAATCACTCATTAATGGTAAACATAATACCTATTTTGCTGGTGCTTACTGGCATAATGGATTTCATGAAGACGGCGTTCGTAGCGCAGTTGAAGTATGCGATCTGTTTGGGATTAGTCTATGAGTCAAACCACATCGATAATGGAACATGATCAATTAAACAGTGGCATTTATTGCGGCAAGATAAACCATCGCCGTCATACGCCTAAGTTGCACAGTTTTGGTTATAACATTGCGATGATGGCAATTGATTTAGATGAACTGCCGGCATTAACGGCGGTCAGTAAATTGTTTTCCACAGACAAGTTTACCCCGCTTAAATTTATCCCTGGCGATTACCTCAATTCCCTAAAGCAACAATTTGGTGAGCAACTCGTGCTGAGCGGGGCGAGCAAGGGGGATGATGCTGCTGCATTAAAGCAACGCGTGTTGGCAACCATTAAGCATTTAGGTGCCACACAAACATGCGATAAAGTGATATTTTCTGGGCAGATACGCCATTTTGGTTTTTATTTTAGTCCGGTCAATTTTTACTTTTGTTATCATCAAAATGACATGGTTTATATGCTTGCCGAGGTCAGTAATACCCCTTGGAATGAGCGCCATTGTTATCTGGTTGATATTGCGAATACCGTTCAAACAGACAAAGTCTTTCATGTGTCTCCGTTTATGAATTTAGACATGCATTACTTGTGGCGTATTACGCCTCCGGCCAAAAACTTGAAAGTGACCATCGAAAATCGAAATGCCAATAACGATAAATTATTTGATGCCGGTTTAGTGTTAAAACGCCAATCGATAAATTCGCGATCTATGCGTCGATTTATGCTGAATTATCCCTTGATGACTAGCAAAATTATGCTGGGTATTTATTGGCAGGCAATGAAGCTATTTATTAAACGAATCCCTTTTGTAGGCAAGCAAACGATTAAAGCTAACTAATTTTACAAAATGTAAACCAAATAGATGCTTATCACGTATTAATCTTTAATTACGCCAATAAAGCGAACGAATTAGACAGTGTATGAACTGGAGAGATGACATGGAAAATACGGCGACAGAAAGCAGCATGACTCAAGCGAGTTTGTCTGACAGCCTAGCAAGGAAAATTCTTCTTCGTGCATTAGCACATCTTGCAGAAGGTCATTTAACCATTGTCGATGGTAATCAAACATCAGAGTTTGGCGATCCTAAAAGCGAAGTTCACGCAACTATGCAAGTTCAGCATGCCAACTTTTATCGTCAAGTGGTGTTTGGTGGTTCAATTGGGGCTGGCGAAGCTTATATTCAAGGCCATTGGTGTAGCCCTGACTTAACTAAAGTGGTGCAGGTTTTTGCGCAAAATTTAACATTACTAGACAACATAGAACGTTATTTTTCATGGTTGAGCAACGGCGTTAATCGCATTAAGCATATATTTAATCGTAATTCTGAAACGGGTTCAAAACGCAATATTCTGGCTCATTACGACTTAGGTAATGACATGTATAAGGAGTTTCTTGACCCAGAAATGATGTATTCAAGTGCACTTTATCCGGCAGATGACAGCAGCTTGAATGAAGCGCAATTACATAAATTGCAGACCATTTGCGAGCGCTTAGAGTTAACCCCAGGTCAAACCTTGCTTGAAGTGGGAACTGGTTGGGGCGCGTTGGCCATTTATGCTGCAAAACATTATGGCGTACATGTGACCACTACTACCATTTCTGATGCCCAGTTCGATTATGCACAGGCGCGAGTAAAGCAAGAAGGGCTTGAAGACAGGATTACCTTGCTAAAACAAGATTATCGTTTACTGACTGGTGAATATGATCGCGTGGTTTCAATTGAAATGATCGAAGCTGTGGGACACGAGTATTTAGCAGGATTTTTTGAAAAGCTACAACATCTGCTTAAGCCAAGCGGTCGCATGCTCATTCAAGCTATTACAATTGCCGATCAACGTTACGACAGTTATCGTAAGAGTGTTGACTTTATTCAGCGTTATATTTTTCCCGGTGGTTGTTTGCCTTCGGTGAGTGAAATGACCAAACATATTGCCAAGAAAACCGACATGGTAACCTGGTCTATCGACGATATGGGCAAGGACTATGCGCGTACCCTAAAACACTGGCATGAAAATTTTGATGCTGCCTACGATAAAATAAAAGCCTTAAATTACGGCGATGACTTTATCCGTATGTGGAAGTTTTATTTGAGCTACTGCGAAGGTGGGTTTTTAGAGCGCACTACTAGCACGGTTCACCTTGTTGCCGTTCGACCGCAATACCGCCCACTATAATATAGTTCTACAGCCCAATAGCCATTATATTCCCCGGTAACACGTTGCCGGGACGTCTCATCCTGTTAGTGTGAGGTGTTATGTCTTCTTACGGTATTCCTCCAAAATTATATATTTTAATCAATGCTTTATGCTTTCAGTTGGTGTGGTGGGCAGGCGTATTAGCTCATAACCAACTTATCTTACTGTCTATTTTATTGCTTATTGGCCATTTTTTGTTATCAACATCAGTTCGTCATGATGCACTGGTAATGTGCGTCTGTGGTGTGATTGGCATCGCGGTTGACAGTCTATTGGTGTGGTTTGGCGTATTTAAGTTCGCCAATATTCCTTACTGGTTGGGATTATTGTGGTTCTACTTTGCGCTTTGTTTGGATTACAGCTTAGCTTTTTTTAGAAAGTTTCCTATTTGGTTACAAGCCTTATTTGGTGGTGTATTTGGCTGTTTAAGTTATCTCGCAGGAGCTAAATTTAACGCAGTAATGTTGCCTTTAGGCGAGATGTGGAGCGCGTTTATACTGGCATTGATCTGGAGTTGCTTATTTCCCGTATTGCTAGCTGTTAGCTCTCGAATCACAACGGTGGATCTTGCTTTGGAGAATCGTAGATGAAAACTTTACATAATGGCGTCAAGTCGCAACCACACATTAAGTTACATCAATCATCACATTGGTTGGTCGAACTACTGTTCGGTGTGGTGGGCGCATTAGTGTTAACGTTGATTGTTGCGGTGAGCATTAACGATGCGTCTGCAAATGATATCAACGATAAGGGCGAAAAAAGTGATATAAGCGGTAAGAACGATAAGAACGGTATAAGCGGTAAGAACGATATAAGTGATAAGAACGATAAGGGCGGTAAGAACGATATAAGCGATGCGACATTGATTCAAGTTGGCACTGCCGATATGAGTCTGTTATGGCTTGATATTTATAGTGCGAAGTTATTCTCTATTGACGGTAAATACCAAGCTAATCGCTTTCCAATGATTCTCGACATTCAATACCACCGCGATATCGATGCTATTGATTTGGTTGATGCCACTATTGAACAATGGCAGCACTTAGGTTTTACCGAAGCCAATATTGAATTGTACAGGCAGCAGTTAGTTAATGCCTGGCCAGATGTTAAACAGGGCGACAGGCTGACCTTTAAGGTTAACACTCCTGAAGATGCGGCATTTTTACTCAACGACACCCCTTATTATCAAGTCAGTAACGCCCAATTCCCAGAGGCGTTTCTCGACATTTGGTTGTCTGAGAAAACCAGCCGTCCTGAGTTACGTAACCAACTGATTGGAGTTAACTAATGCACGCGATTTTATTATTCATCCGTAAGCAGCGACATTTTTCCGCCCGAACGCTTATTCAAGGTGTAACTCAACCCTTAACTAAGCAATTAGCGCGAAAGCTGGCTCAAATCAGCTTATATGTTGCACTAGCATTAGGCGTTATGTCATGTTCATCAGCATCGATTGAAGATTATCAACAAACGACTCCAACGTTAGATTTAGCCACGTTTTTTGATGGTAAATTAACGGCCGCTGGAGTAGTACAAGATTTTTCAGGCAAGGTGACCCGCAAATTTACCGTCACCATGGAAGCGCACTGGGTTGATTCGCCTGAAGGTAAGCAGGGTGTGATAAACGAATGGTTTATTTACGATGATGGCGAAAAGCAAACCCGAGTGTGGAACATTACTGATAAAGGAAATGGGCTCTATGAGGGAACCGCCAATGATATATTAGGCATTGCTCAAGGTGAGTCTCGCGGTAGTGCATTGCGATGGCGTTATGACATGATATTGCCAGTTGATGGTAGTGAATATGAAGTCCATTTTGATGACTGGATGTTTCTGGTCGATGAGCAAACCATTATCAATAAAAGCGATATTATTAAATTTGGTATCACAGTCGCCCAAGTCACCTTGGTGATTTCTAAACAGCCTGACTAAGTGGTATCGCTAAGTCATTGAATAGTTAAATCGACTAAGCATAAAAGCTGAGCCCTGAAAGTGTTAAGCAATAGTCGGGCACTAAGTTAGAGCGTACAGTCACTTTTACTAAATCTAAATAGACATGAAAACAGACACAAAAATGGACTCATTAGAGTCCATTTTTCGTTTGCTCAACAGGCTATGTTAGCCTTTAAGTTTAGACGCGTCAGACTGTTTCTTATCGTAATACTCAAATGGAAACTGGTTACGAATTTGCTGGACTAAGTTATCGCCAATATTGGCCGACACGTGTAAACGTACGTCACCAGATTTTTCAGCTCTGACCGTGCAAGTCAGTTTATTAGATTTGGCTATGGCACGACAATCACGTTCAAACTTCTCCGGTATTTTGCCTTTATGCTTATTGAGCTTGCCATCTTTAAAATGCATCTCAAAAAGTGTTAATCCACGGTTACCACTAAAAATCAGTTTATAGGCCAGAAAAAATAACCCTGCGATTATCAGTATTTTTATGATGGTATCAGCCATAGTTCGCTCCTTTGTGCCGTATATTCAACGGTTGCTATAACAATAAGATACTCTGGTATGCCATGGATGCAATGCTATTTTATTGAAATCTATGCGCAAGATCTAAATTATATCGCATCAATAAAACCTCATTTATGAATCCATCAAATGTTGTCATATCATTTTTTCATATAAGTGCTTTAGATTAGCAGTTCATTGTTTGACTCATATTAATTGAATGCGTGTTTCTTTTTTATGAAACAAAATTTCTTTTAAATCAGCTAAAAGCTTAATTGGTATGTGTGTGGCGTTTTTTTAAGCTGATTTACGGTGTAAATATAGCTTTCTAAAAAAGTGGGCTGTGCTACATTAATGTACATACATGAACGCATGTAAACGGATGTACAACTTATTTAAGGATTGAAAAATGCCATTATCTAATGCTGATCGTTGGGCCGAAATTTGTGAGATTCAATCATCACTGATGCGTAATTTAGCCAGCCAGTTTCCGCAACGAAACGAGCAATTACAAAATCTTGCAGATGGTTGGCAATGCGTTAAAAAACAAGCCCTAGGGCAGCCGCTAACAGGTTTGAATACTAAGTAATTTCTGTTTTTTCTTTTGTTGTATCGCTACTGTTTTTCGTTAAATATTTGTCATAAAAAAACCGCCATTGGCGGTTTTTTGTTTTTAAGACTGACTTGTAATCATGGGTACTGATTAACTCACTCGGCTTAGAACGCGTAACTAACGCTCGCTAATAAAGTACCGGTGTTTTTATATAGATCAGAACTTACTTCATTATCACCATCAATGTCGGTGTCTAAATACGCAACCGAGATGCCAAAACCTGACACTTCTGTTGATACACCAATAGAGTAGTCTGAATAGCTGTCAAAGCCTTCTCCGTCATCAATGGCGTCGCCAAAATTGTAACCATAATGCAAATCTAGGCTCCAGTTATCAGCAAACTCCCAGCCATAATTGATTTCGGTGTAATGTAGGTCAAGATCGCTGCCACCATAATCATTAGTAAACCAGTAAGCGGCTCTAAAACCACTAAAGTCGATACCTGCGCTGACTTCTAGATAGTCTAAATCACTTTCTCCAGGGTAGTTATAACGGTACAAGGTTAAGTCATAGCTAGTGTCATCGTTAATTTCACCGTAATAACCAGCATACAAATCAATCTCTACATCTGGGCCATTGTATTCAGGCTCATCAAAATCAATGGTACTTGCCCAAGCACCGACGAAAAATCCGCTATCATGGCTCCAGTCAATATTACCTTGTAGGGCGGGATCTGCTGCACTTTGTGACACACCTCGGAAGCGGTAGTCGTTGGTTACAGTGATTGCACCAGAGACTTCTGCCGTAGCGAGTGGAGCCAGTAGGGTAGCTGATAATGTTAATCCAGTTAACAGTGCAATTCGCGTTCTTTTTAATGTGTTCGACACGATATTATCTCCATTTACATAAAATACAGTTGTTGGTATTTAGGTACACAACGGCTGCGAATGCCACTTATCAGACCTAAAACCGTAACGATTTAGTCTGTACCGCATGGCGGTTAAACACTATGTTTGTTCAAGCTGTTGTTCAAACATAACGTAGATTTTTTTACAATGATTGACGACTTCCCATGTGCCGGTAAAGCCAGCAGGAATAACAAATTTATCACCAGCATTGACGGTTAAGCTTTTGCCTTGGCTGTCGGTGATAATGCTACAGCCTTCGAGAATATCGCAATACTCATATTCGCTATAATTGATATTCCAACTGCCTGGTTCACTTTGCCAAATGCCAACATTAAACTGCTTGCACGGGCTTTCGAAATGGTTTTGCACTGACTGCAGTGGATCACCAGTAAGCAGTTTTTCATCCGTTAAGTGATACGACTCAACCGCAGTTGATTGACTACTAAAAAGCGTAATATCGTTAATATGCTTCATCGTTGGCTTCACTTATTTCATGGTCGGCATAATAAATGCCGAAGGTTCATTAGTGTCGGTTTTAGCTTGTGGCCAGCGAGCGGTAATGGCTTTGCGCTTGGTATAAAAACGAACGCCATCGGGTCCGTGCATGTGCAGCGGCCCAAATAGCGATCGTTTCCAACCGCCAAAGCTATGAAATGCCATCGGCACCGGAATCGGCACATTAACGCCGACCATGCCCACTTCAACATGGTGACAAAAGTGACGAGCTACTTGGCCACTTTGAGTAAAAATAGCGGTGCCATTACCAAATTCGTGTTGGTTAATCAGCGTCAATGCATCGGCATAGTTATCGACGCGGACGATGGCTAACACAGGACCAAAAATTTCCTGTTGGTAAATGCTCATCGTTGGCGTGACATGGTCAAATAAGCACGCACCTAAAAAGTAACCTTGCTGGTGGTCTTGAATACTGATGTCTCGGCCATCAACGACTAATGTTGCACCTTCCTTAACACCCGCTTCGACATAATCGCGTACTTTAGCTAAATGCTGGGCCGAAATTAACGGTCCCATGTCCATTTCAGGGGTAATACCGCTGCCAATTTTTAAGGCACTAATTTGCGGTAATAATGCCTCGACTAATTTGTCGCCCACATCGCCGACCGCGAGTACCACCGAAATAGCCATACAGCGTTCACCTGCACTACCATATGCTGCACCCATTAATGCATTGACCGCTTGATCTAAGTCAGCATCTGGCATTAATAACATGTGATTTTTAGCCCCGCCCAATGCTTGCACTCGTTTACCGTGAGCAGAGGCGGTGCTGTAAATGTATTCGGCAATCGGGGTTGAGCCAACAAAACTAATTGCGTGAACATCGGGATGAGTTAATAAAGCATCAACGGCTTCTTTATCGCCATTAATCACGTTAAACACGCCATTTGGCAGGCCTGCTTGTGTCAGTAATTCGGCAATAAACATTACTGCACTGGGGTCTTTTTCAGACGGCTTCATGATAAAGGTATTACCGCAGGCTATTGCGATAGGGAACATCCACATTGGCACCATGACAGGAAAGTTAAACGGTGAAATACCTGCGACGACACCCAACGATTGGTTAACAGACCATGAGTCAACGCCACCACCCACTTGTTGAGTATGTTCACCTTTGAGTAAATGCGGAATGCCGCAAGCAAACTCAACAACTTCAAGCCCTCGGGTAATTTCACCTTTAGCATCATCCAACACTTTGCCATGTTCAAGAGTGATGAGTTGGGCCAATTTATCAATATTTTGCTCTACTAACGCTTTAAACTTAAATAATACCCGAGCACGATTAAGTGGCGTCACTTGTGACCAAGTCTGATAGGCATTTCTGGCAACCGTTACCGCCAAGCTTACTTCATCGTGACTCGCCAATGATACTTGGCCACGAGTTTCCCCCGTAGCAGGATCATAGATGGTTTGATTACGTTGACTGGCTGGGGTGTGTTGCCCATCGACAAAATGAGTGATGTTAAGCATGAACGGGATCCTTTTAAGCAAAATATGTATTCAGAAAATATTAACCAACAGCGTTAATTGCATCGGTAATGTGATTAACCATGTCGTCGATTTGTGACTTTTCCACTATAAGTGGCGGAGATATTGCAATAATGTCAGCCGTTGCCCGTACTAACGCGCCATGCCTAAAGCAATGATCAAAAATGTCATAACCTCGTTTACCCACGCCTTTATCACTTGGTGCTAATTGAATACCTGCAACTAAACCGGTATTACGAATATCAATCACGTTTGGTAAACCTTTAAGGCTGTGAACCGCTTGCTCGAAATAAGACTCAAGCCCTTTTGCGCGTTCAAATAATTGCTCATCTTCATATATGGATAAGGTCGCAAGTGCTGAGGCAGCCGCGACCGGATGACCGGAATAGGTATAACCATGGAAAAATTCTATTAATTCATCAGGGCCATGCATGCAGGTGTCGTGAATGGTATTGCTAACAAATACCGCCCCCATTGGAATCGCACCATTATTAATGGCTTTGGCTGTGGTGATCATGTCTGGGGTAACTTGCCAGCGCTCGCTGGCAAAGGCGGCACCGACTCGGCCAAAGCCGGTGATCACTTCATCGAATATTAATAAAATGCCGTGCTTTTGGGTGATTTCGCGTAACCGCGTTAAGTACCCATCCGGCGGTAAGATAACCCCAGCAGAACCAGACATGGGCTCAACAATGACCGCGGCAATGTTCTCGGCGCCATGTAAGGTAATCAGTTGCTCAAGCACTTCGGCTTTATCCAAACCGTGTGGCGGTAAACCGTGGCTAAAGGCATTATTGGCAATATCGAGTGTATGAGGCAGGTGATCGATCCCCTGGAGTAATTGCTGACTAAAGGTTTTGCGATTATTACTGATCCCACCGACTGAAATCCCGCCAAAACCGACACCATGATAACCAAGCTCGCGGCCGATAAACCGAGTACGCGTGGCTTGACCATTAGCGCGATGATAACAAAGCGCCATTTTTAGGGCGGTATCTACCGATTCTGAACCGGAATTGGTAAAAAACACCTTATCCAATCCGTCAGGGCTCAGCTGACTGAGTTTATGCGCTAATTCAAAGGCGAGCGGATGGCCCATTTGAAAAGACGGTGCATAATCCATTTGGCTAATTTGTTGGCTTACCGCTTGGGAAATTTCTTGGCGGCCGTGGCCAGCATTGCAACACCATAAACCGGCAGTAGCATCGAGTACTTTATTGCCTTCAATATCGGTGTAATACATTCCTTGTGCCGAAACCAAAAGCCTAGGATTAGTCTTAAATTGCTTATTGGCAGTAAACGGCATCCAAAAATGTGCCATGTTCGGCAATGTTTGCGATGAATCGCCAGTTCCATTTTGCTGATATTCGCTCATAAATTGACTCTACATTGATAGCTACAATTACTAGGGATTCATCTCAAATTGATTAAATAATGAGTGACGAATATTCGCTATGCTATGTCAAAAATAATGAACGTTAAAGTGTTTTGTGCATTTATTTAAACTAAATGTGCCTATTTTGTAAAATATATTGAAAATATCTTGCTGTTGAGCATAATCAGGTGACAATATTCATCAAGGTTATTGTGTCGGTAATCCATTTTATGTGGCACAAATTTTAGGTTTAGCACCTGCTTTTTAGCGCAGTTTGGTGCTTATCAATCCATTTATTATTTCGAGGTCACAATGAGTACTCCAACAAGTCGTAGCGATTGGGAAGCACTAGCAGCAAGTCTAAAAATCACTGGGCAAGCTTTCATTAATGGTCAATATCAAGGTGCCGCTTCTGGTGACACATTTGACTGTATCAGCCCTATTGATGGCCAAGTATTAGCTAAAGTGGCTAGTTGTGATTTAGCCGATGCTAACCTTGCTGTCGCGAACGCGCGTGAAGTGTTTGAAGCGGGTACTTGGTCAATGTTACCGCCAGTAAAGCGCAAGCAAGTCATGATTAAGTTTGCTGATTTACTCGAAGAAAATGCCGATGAATTGGCGTTACTTGAAACGCTTGATATGGGTAAACCAATTCAACACTCCAAAGGCGTTGATGTGGTCGGCGCTGCCCGTGCTATACGTTGGTATGGTGAAGCGATAGATAAAATTTATGATGAAATTGCTCCTACTGCTCATAATGAAATAGGCATGATCACTCGCGAACCCGTTGGTGTGGTTGCAGCCATTGTGCCATGGAATTTCCCAATGATTATGGCATGCTGGAAGCTTGGGCCTTCACTCGCCACGGGTAATAGTGTGATTTTAAAGCCATCTGAAAAATCACCACTTACGGCTATTCGCATGGCGCAATTAGCGATTGAAGCGGGTATTCCTGCAGGGGTACTCAACGTATTACCTGGTTTTGGTCATACAGTTGGTAAAGCGTTGGCACTGCACATGGATGTCGATACTTTAGTATTCACTGGTTCAACTAAAATTGCTAAGCAGTTAATGATTTACGCAGGCGAGTCGAACATGAAGCGCGTGTGGTTAGAAGCGGGCGGTAAGAGCCCTAATATTGTGTTTAATGACGCACCAGATTTAAAAGCCGCTGCAGAAGCCGCCGCAGTAGCCATTGCTTTTAACCAAGGCGAAGTGTGCACTGCCGGTTCTCGTTTATTGGTTGAGTCAGGCGTAAAAGATGAGTTAATCAAGCTTATTGTTGAAGAAATGCAAGGGTGGCAACCAGGGCATCCACTTGATCCTAAAACAACCTGCGGTGCAATGGTTGATCAACAGCAACTGACTAACGTGCTTAATTACATTAAAGCCGGTAGTGAGCAAGGTGCTACCTTGGTTGATGGTGGTAAACAAGTGATGGCAGAAACTGGCGGCATGTATGTACAACCAACCATTTTTAGTAATGTTAGAAATGACATGACCATTGCCAGCGAAGAGATTTTTGGCCCAGTGTTATCGGTAATCGAGTTTGATGGCATGGAACAAGCCGTCAAGATTGCCAACGACACTATGTATGGTTTAGCGGCAGGTGTGTGGACATCAAACTTAAGCAAAGCTCACAAAACAGCCAAAGCGCTGCGCAGCGGTATGGTATGGATTAACCATTATGATGGTGGCGACATGACTGCACCGTTTGGTGGTTATAAACAGTCAGGTAATGGCCGTGATAAATCATTACATGCGTTTGATAAGTACACCGAAATCAAAGCAACTTGGATAGCCCTATAATAGGTATTTCAATGTAGATTAATAGCAAGCCCTTTAGCAATAAAGGGCTTTTTTATTGGTCATATTAGCGCTGGATAATTCATAGCAACCACTCAAATTTTGTTTAACAAGTGCATCTATATTGCTGAAGCCTTAATGCGAGCGGAGGTTAAGCAAAATTAACGCTAAAATGCTAACTATTCGCTGTAGACTCAAAGGCATTATTTACCTCAACATGTCATACACGGATGAATACAGATGACCCATAAGACCTTCTCTCGTTTAGCTATTATTGCTGCTGGTGGCTTTTTTGGTTTTATTTTGTGGATTATTTACCTCGCCAATACTGGCAGTCAAAGTGTGTTTTTCGACGTAATAAAACATGTTCCCTATGGTGACAAGATTTGTCACATGTTGTTATTCGGGTTATTAACTTTTGTGGCCAATTTAGCGCTGCAGAGTCGTCATTTTTGTATCGGGCGTCTTCCGCTTTATTACGGCACTGTGTTAGTGTCGATATTCGTCCTGAGTGAAGAAATCAGCCAGGGTTTTATCCCATCAAGAACATTAGACATCATCGATTTAGTTGCCGATGCTGTAGGTATAATTTTATTCAGTTATTTAAGTGGGTTAACTCAGCGTTATATAGACAATCATCATGAGAGTACTCGTGTGAGTTAGCATCAATATTTTCAATCAATATTTGCCATCAATTGTAAGAGAGGTTTAATGTGAATTTTCCTTTAGTGACCACCGATTGGTTAGCGCAACACTTAGAAGACCCAGACCTTGTATTACTAGATGCCAGCATAGACATTGTGCTGGGAAAAGAACCACTTGTTTATGATGAGCTTTACGTTATTCCTGGTGCATTATCGTGCCAAATAGATAAACTTTTTTTCAATCATCAATCTCCACAAACTCACGCTATGCCCACGGAAGATCAATTTACTGTTGCAACTAAATCATTAGGAATAAGCCATAATAGCACCGTAGTTATTTACGATGACCAAGGCATTTATTCTGCACCGCGTGCGTGGTGGACCTTTAAAGCAATGGGATTTGATAAAGTATTTGTACTCGATGGTGGTTTACCACAGTGGCGCAGTGAAGGGCGAGACACAGTGCGTCAGTTTGCGACAGCAACTGACTCTGGTGATATTAAAGGCCGCTTGCAGCAATATAAGGTGTGTGACACTGAGTTTGTGTTAACCCATCTTGGTCATGCAAAAGTTGATATTATTGATGCGCGAGCAGCAGGGCGGTTTAACGGTACGTCACCAGAACCTCGTGTTGGCATGCGCAGTGGTCATATACCCGGTTCACTCAACTTGCCTTTTGCACAGGTATTAAACGGTTTTAAAATGAAATCTATCCGTGAATTGCATACAATTTTCGCCACCTTAGATACCAGTAATAATGCTCAACGGGTGTTTAGCTGCGGTTCAGGAATTACCGCCTGTATTTTGATTCTGGCTTCGTATGTAGCAGGGCATCATCAAGCAGTTTTATATGATGGTTCTTGGGCGGTATGGGGCGGAGATGCTGCGCTTCCTATTGAATAATAGGCTTAATTTTTTATGGCCTGTGGCCACTAACGCTTAAGATCGCAAGGTTCCACCCTGCACGGGCTATTAGATTATGGCCTACGGCCACTAACGTCGTGGCGCTTCACCCACACCAGACCAAGAGGAAACCAACGGCTGTTCCCTCTTTACTCTTTATAAAAGAATTGGCCCAGCCGCCCCGCAACATTTTCAAACAGCGAAAAGGTCGCCATGGGGTCAGATCCAGCTTTTGACCTCTCTTATAGACAGCCTCGGTCTTATTCGAAAATGCTATCGCTTCCGATAGGACATCCATAGCCACCGAAAGCTAGCCTGACGTCCTGTCAGGCTCACGCATTCTTTTATAAAGAGTCTTCAACGGCCTCAAGTTAAGAGTTGAATTTGGATATTTAAAGCAAACAAACTACGCGTTTGGACAATAATGACTTAGAACTTATCTTTTTATAAAAGTTTATGCGGACCCAATTAAATTCCCAGCTTTTAACTTCGTCTGAGTGTTCTTAGGCCAACTCTTTATGATAAAGAATGAAAATGCTAACGCTTCATATAGGGAGTCTGATGTGAATGGATTCACAAATGTCGTGATGGCATGGTCAATGATGTTCCCTACATCATTATGACATTTCCAATATCCATATAGGTCAGATGTGCGAGAAAGGCCATGTCAGGCTCACGCATTCTTTTATAACACGCATTCTTTTATAAAGAATCTTCAACGTCCTCAATCAAGCTGAAACCGGATGGTTAAAGTAGCAAAATAATCGTAAAGCTATATAGTCCAACGACCTGCAATGAGAAGTCTCTGGCGATAATGTTCAGTTAGAGTCTGATTAATCAATATCATCGAGGAATTGAAATTATTTACTTGTGAATAATGAGCTTGTTATGCTAATTTTTTGCGAACTCAACATCATGATGGAATATGAATGCGTTATCTACTAATAGCCATGCTGCTAACCTTAACAGGTTGCGCAAGTAAACAACCCTCTTTTAGTCTTGTTATCGACCCCTTATTGCCCTCTGTCATTAATTATAGTGGTGAAATTGATCCAGATAATGTTGCCGCTTTTGAACAAGGCATAGCAAATAGTCCAACTCAAATAACCTCATTGGTTATTAACAGTGGTGGGGGAGATGTACTTGCTGGCATACGATTAGGTGAGTTGGTATATCAGCACAAATTAAAGGTTACAGTTGATAAAGTCTGTGCATCATCGTGTGCTAATTATGTTGTAACGGCCAGTGATGAGGTGACTATAAAACAAGATGCCCTGTTAGGTTGGCATGGTGGGGTGTTACAACCACTATTATACGGCTCGGAAGACTTCCATAAGTACAACAAAAGTATGGTTGAATATATTATGGCGTGGGCAGAGGCCGAGCGCGTCTTTTTTGACATGGTTAAGGTTAATCAAGCTGTCACGGTATTGGGGATGATGCCAGGCTTAAAAGGTAAACGAAACACGCCATTATATAGTTATGACCAGCAAACGTTAAAGGCGTTAGGTTTACATATCACTTTTGAAGACAAGCAAGCAACGGTTTCTAAAACTGGCGAAGAAATTGTACAAATATTTAGCTTAAGCCCTGAAGTATTAGACACTTTACTGATGCAGCATGCACAAAGGTTACAGCAATTGTAATTAAGTTAGCTTGTCTTTTAAGCGATGGCCTACAGGCACTAATGTCGTGGCGCCTCGCCCACACTAGAGCAAAGGCCTCAACGTGTTCTCATGTTTACGTTCAGATTAACGTCAGCTATAACAAGTAAATAAATCAGGACTCAATCGAGTGTATTATTCTCATTGAATCAGCTAGACTTAAAAAATGTGATGGAACACTACAATGACAAGGGAATTTCAATGAAATATGTACAAATCAATCCAATTAATCAGTTCAAAACTGCTCTACAGCCCAGATCCAGCATCAAAAAAATCAAATTCCTATAGCATAAAGTGTACTAATTAATCTGGATTCGGCATAGGCCAAGTTCAACAAGCGATTTATGCAGTGCAAACAACGCTACGCAAAAATACTAAAACGTTAGGTATCATCAGTATGAGCAACGAAGATCGACTCAAAATATGGCGAGCGCTGTCTGATCTATTTCTTGACACTGAAATCGAAGATTATGTTTTTAAGAATATTGCTCGTACAGTTTCAGAATGCGGGTTGTCCTTATCTGAAGCAGAAGAAATCCTGTGGTACGAGGTTTATCCTGTGTTGGAGGGTAATCTTAGAAGTGTTGCGGGTGTATGGGAGGGCTGGTCGGATTCTTGGTTGGTTCAAAACCTACCGGCACCGGTTCGCCTAATTGCTATAGACGGCGACACCTCAATTATCAAAGAAATCAAGCGTTGCTGGCGGCAAGTAACCAAAGTCTACTGATTTAGAGGAAGATCAATGTATGATATAAAAATACGATGAAAAGGAATTTCAATGAAAGACTTACCCTCAACTCGATACCAATTGACTCAAAACTGTTCTGTAGCCCATAGCCAGCATCAAAAAAGAAAACTCCTATAACATGAAGCATGCCAATTAATTTGGACTAGGCACCGGCCAAGTCCAACAAGCGGTTTATGCCATGTAAACGGCGAAACGCACAAGCACTAAAACGTTATGCTACTAAAGGAATTATCGAGCATGGACATTCTCATAACCAAAATAAAAAGTGTTCCAACAGAAGTTTGGTGGAGAACTCTTTCATATATTTTGTCTGCCTTTTTTCTTGTCCCAAATATAACAATGATAATGTTTCTTATTTATATGGGAGAATATGACTTTTTCTCTTACGACTTCTTTACCGAAGGAGTATTTGGAATGAAATTGTTTTTCGTAACAACAGCTTTCTTTCTAGTTATTACATCTTTAGCTGTTTTTAGTCCTGTTTTATTGATAGTTGGTAAAATTAAACAAAAAAAAATAGACAAACAGTTCTATGTTATCAGTTTCTTTTTTACAATAATCACATGGCTTTTACTTATCGTTAAGGCTTTTTCTGGTGGTGATATTCCTAAGGTTTTATTTATTTTGGGTATGTGCGCAGTTATTATTGCGCACATTTCAGTGTTGATGTTTTTTAAAGCTAAAGCTCAATTTATTAGTTTGGGTGCTATTACTTTTTGTATAGTCTTTATGTCACTCAATTGGCCAACACAATCATCTAAAGTAATCTCAATTGGTTTGCAGGCTTTTGGGTCTGGTGGAGACTTACCAATCACGATCACAAATGCCCAATCTGGCATAATAACTAAAGGAAAATTAAAGCTAATATCACCTAAGTTCATATATTTTACTCCATCAATGGAAGAAGGTGTTGCTAGTTACTCATTATCAAATGTGGGCTATTATGTTGTGGGTAAAAAGTAGCATAGGAAGTGCTTTAAACGAAACTAAAACAGTTGGTTAGGTTTTTTTACTACACATTAAATTTAGTGGGGTCAGGGTAAACTTTTATAAAAAGTAAATTGAAACACTGGCTTTTCTAAAACGTTTATGTCCAAAAACGAGTTGTTCTTAGCTTTCAAATGCCCAAATTCAACTTTGAACTTGAAGCCGCTCAAGAAAATGGCGTGAGTCCAGACATGGATGTCTGGCTAGCTTTCGAGGGGAAGGGACGCCCCATTGGAAGCGTTAGCATTTTCGAATAAGGCCGAGGCATGCTACAAATGAAGTCCAAAGCTGGATCAATCCCCATGGCGACCTTTTCGCTGTTTGAAAATGTTGCGGGGCGGCTGGGAGTTCCAAGAGGGAATAGCCGTTAATTTCCTCTTGGTCTGGTGTGGGTGAAGCGCCACGACGTTAGTGGCCGCAGGCCATAAAGTACAAAAGTACAAAGCAAAAATAACACCTGGATTCCGGCTCAAAAGCATTGCCGGAATGACGCCATATTTGGCCTGTGCAGGGTGGAACCTTGCGATCTTAGAATTTAGTGTAATTTAGTGGGGTCAGGGTAAACTTTTATAAAAGTAAATTGAAACACTGGCTTTTCTAAAACGTTTATGTCCAAAAACAAGTTGTTCTTAGCTTTCAAATGCCCAAATTCAACTCTGAACTTGAGGTCGTTGAAGAAAATGATGTAAGCCCAGACATGGATGTCTGGCTAGCTTTGGAGGGGAAGGGACGCCCCATCTGAAGCGTTAGCATTTTCGAATAAGGCCGATGAACACCGAAATGCAGTCAAAAGCTGGATCTGACCACGTCGCGAAATTATCGCTTTTCAGATTATTTTGATGTGGCGGCTGGGAGTTCCAAGAGGGAACAGCCGTTGGTTTCCTCTTGGTCTGGTGTGGGTGAAGCGCCACGACGTTAGTGGCCGCAGGCCATAAAGTACAAAAGTACAAAAGTACAAAAGTACAAAAGTACAAAGCAAAAATAACACCTGAATTCCGGCTCAAAAGCATTGCCGGAATGACGCCGTATTTGGCCTGTGCAGGGTGGAACCTTGCGATCTTAAGCGTTAGTGGCCGCAGGCCATAAAAAGAACAAAGGTTGACCCTTTTGCTAACCCACAGCAAATCCAGCAACCTATAGCAAATCCTTCATTCTGTGATAAAACATTCCAGCTGCAAGCAATGGCGATCGCAACATGGGCCCGCCTGGGAAGGTCATGTGTTTAATGTCATTAAACACATCAATACGTTGTGATTGCTGGCTAATGGCTTCAGCAATTAATCTTGCTGCCATATGCGTAGCGTTTACCCCGTGTCCGGCATAGGCTTGAGCAAAGTAGATGTTGGCTGCGTCAGGTAAACGGCCTATTTGCGGCATGCGATTGGCGCCGATGCCCATCATTCCGCCCCATTCATAATCAATTTTGATGCCTTTTAATTGTGGAAACACTTTTTCAAGATTAGGTCTTAACTCGGCTTCAATGTCTTTTGGGTCTTTACCAGAATAAGTGCATAAACCACCAAACAATAAACGACGGTCTGCTGATAAATGGAAGTAGTCTAACGCCACGCGCATATCGGCAAATGCCATGTTTTGCGGGATGATACTGGCACATTGTTGCTCGGTTAATGGCTCAGTGGCTAATAAATAGGTGCCTGTTGGCAACACTTTTCCACCAAGGAAAGGGCTTAATTTGTTACCGATATAACCATTACCGGCCATGACTAGATAGTCACAAGTTACTTCGCCTTCAGCGGTAATGACTTTGGGTTTAGTGCCTTTAATGATTTTTTCTGCGGCGCTGTATTCAAATAATTGTGCGCCAAGTTCGCGGGCGACACGCGCTTCGCCTAGGGCTAAATTAAGTGGGTGCAAGTGTCCGCTGCCCATATCGACCAAGGCGCCTTGATAAAAGTCTGAACCGATAACTTCACCAATTTGTGAACGATCAAGCAGCTTGATTGTTTTTTGATAACCTTGGTCTTGCAGATCTTGGTATTCTGCCGCTAAATCATCCATGTGCCGTGGCTTTACGGCTAAATCACAATAACCCATGTGTAAGTCGCAATCGATTTTGTGCTCGGCAATGCGATCGGTGACAATATCAACGGCTTCAAAACCCATTTGTTGAATAGATTTTACACCTTCGTCACCAATTTCATTTCGAAATTGGCTAGCATCATGACCGATCCCACGGATAAGTTCACCACCATTTCGGCCAGATGCGCCCCAACCAATACGTTTGGCTTCGAGCAATGCGACACTGTAGCCGCGTTGTCTGAGTTCAATTGCAGTATTGATCCCGCTAAATCCACCGCCGACAATACACACATCGACAGTAATGTTTTCGGTTAGCTTGGGGTGCTGATAAAGCTCTTTGGCGGTCGCGACATAAAAGGAGTCTGGGTAGTGTTGGCTATGAATCGGGGATTTATGCGACATAAATTCTCCAAGCTATTGATTATAGTTGTAATAATAACTTTTAAATGAATAGTTAGATGCAATCTAAGCCATCTGCGGTGTGCATTTTATTTAACACTTATTTGGTGTAAAATACAATTGCTTTGATTTAAGTAAGATATCATGCTTAATGAATACAGATTTTTGGTAAAGTGTTAATAATCTGCAACACTTTAGCAGCAGGATATTGGTCAACATTTACTAGGAGAACGAATTTGGATATTGGTACAAGCCTAAAAGCTGTTCGTAAATTGAAAGGGTTATCTCAGCGTGAGTTAGCCAAGCGTGCAGGGGTTACCAACAGTACAATTTCAATGATTGAGAAAAACAGTGTTAGCCCTTCGGTGAGTTCACTTAAAAAGGTTTTAGCCGGGATCCCGATGTCATTAGTGGATTTTTTCTCTATTGATGATGGCTCTATCGGTGACCAAAAAGTGGTTTATCGGGGTAATGAGTTGCTGGATATAGGTACGGGTGAATTAGTCTATAAGCTTATTGGCCGTGATTACCCAAACCGTGCGATGTCGCTAATGAGTGAAACATATCCTGTCAATGCTGATACAGGCGCTGAAATGCTGCAACATAAGGGTGAGGAAGGTGGCATCATTATAGAAGGTAAGCTTGAGCTTACTGTTGGCGAAGAGGTTTTTATCCTCGAAAAAGGCGACAGTTACTATTTTAATAGTGAACAACCTCATCGATTTCGTAACCCATTTGATGAACCTTGCAAGCTAACTAGCGCCACAACACCAGCTGATTTTTAATGATTTATTATTCAACTTTTTCTGCTTATATCTACTACATTTGTTCAAGGGAATAGCCCAAGATTATCAATTAATCTTGCTATTCCTACTTCTCAAAAAGCTAATTCCTAACTCACTTTTAGCCTTTGTCGTGTTACTTCCTAGCATGATATTATTGGCTTGTGTAAAGAATATTAAGCAACAAATTCCCTTTTTTCGTGCATTGTCCTCCCCATTTTGGCGCATTTCTTTATGATATTTCATCAAAGTTACTTGGAATATTTTTTTATGCATTACGGTTAATTTAAAGTTACTGTTATGTTTTTAAAGTGTTTTAATTTATTTTTGTTAAAAGTTGTTTTTATCATCAGTTATCCTCTTGCCTAGCTAAAAAAATCCGTGTAGTGTGTGAAAAAACGAACACGCAAAACATTAAGTTCGTCACATTCTTTGCTAAAGGTGAGATATGTCTCTGTCAGGTCTTCCCCTCATAGGGGTAGTAGCGTGCAACCAGCAAATTGGTCTTCATCCATTTAACATTGTGGGTGAGAAATACTTGTTAAGTGTAGTTAATGGCGCTAAAGGGTTCCCCTTAGTCATCCCATCACTGGGCGTAGATACGCCTATTGACGCTATTCTTGCTCGTCTCGACGGAATCCTTTTTACAGGTTCTCCATCGAATGTTGAACCTCATCATTACCAAGGTCCTGCTAGTGATGATGGAACCCATCATGATCCCAAGCGTGACGCATTAACCTTACCACTGATAAAAGCCGCTATTGATGCAGGGATCCCTGTATTAGGTATTTGTCGTGGTTTTCAAGAAATGAACGTTGTTTTTGGTGGCAGTTTGTATCAGAAGCTACATGAAGTTGGCACGTATATTGAACATCGTGAAGATAAGAAAGCCCCATTAGATGTGCAATATGGTATTTCGCATCCAGTTAATCTGGTTGCTGGCGGGCTTCTTCACGATGCATGGGGCTGTGACACCGCAGAGGTTAACTCTGTTCATACTCAAGGCGTTGAACGTCTTGGTGAGGGGTTACAGCCAGAAGCATTCGCTCCAGACGGTTTAGTAGAAGCATTTTCTGTTAAAAATGCTAAAAATTTTGCATTGGGAGTCCAATGGCATCCAGAATGGAAAGTAACCGAAAATGCATTCTATACTGCAATTTTCGAAGCATTCGGACAAGCCTGTAGACAACATGCGGCAACACAAGTGAGATAAAAATGGATAAGTTAATCGCTTTTTTAAAAGACAAAAAAATTACCGAAGTAGAATGTGTTATCAGTGATATGACTGGCATTGCACGAGGAAAAATTGCCCCAGTAGATAAGTTTGTATCAGAAAAAGGCATGCGTTTACCTGAGAGCGTGCTGTTGCAAACGGTCACCGGTGATTTCATTAACGAAGAAATTTATTATCAACTTCTCGATGATGCCGATATCGATTTTGTCTGTGTTCCAGACGAAAATGCAGTATTTATGTTGCCATGGACCGTTGAAGCCACGGCTCAGGTTATCCATGATTGTTATGATCGTATGGGTAATCCAATTGAATTGTCACCGCGTAACGTGTTGAAGAAAGTACTTAAGCTTTATGAAGATAAAGGTTGGGAACCGGTGATTGCTCCTGAAATGGAATTTTACCTCACCAAACGTTCTGATGATCATGATTTACCGCTTAAGCCACCTATTGGGCGCTCTGGCCGCCCAGAAGCAGGCCGTCAGTCTTTCTCTATCGATGCTGCTAACGAATACGATCCATTGTTTGAAGATATGTATGATTGGTGTGAAATCCAAGGGTTAGATATTGATACTTTGATTCATGAAGACGGTCCAGCACAAATGGAGATTAACTTCAGCCACGGTAATGCATTGTCATTAGCCGATCAGGTGTTCATTTTTAAGCGCACCTTAAAAGAAGCCGCATTAAAGCATGATGTGTGTGCCACCTTTATGGCTAAGCCTGTTACCGATGAACCTGGCAGCGCGATGCACATTCACCAGAGCGTACTGGACATTAAAACCGGTAAAAACATTTTCACTAAAGAAGATGGCACTCAAAGTAAATTATTCCTCAGCTATATTGCGGGTTTACAACAGTACATTCCTGAATTGTTACCGTTAATGGCGCCAAGTGCTAACTCGTTCCGCCGCTTCTTACCGGGCACTTCTGCTCCAGTAAACTTGGAATGGGGCGTGGAAAATCGTACTTGTGGTCTTCGTATTCCTGAATCATCGCCACAAAATCGTCGTATTGAAAACCGTATTCCGGGTGCTGATGCTAACTGTTATCTTGCGATTGCTGCCAGCTTATTATGTGGTTATATCGGTATGGTTGACGACTTAAAACCTTCTACACCAGTCACGGGCAAGTCGAACGAAAGCCGCACTAATAATGAAAATCGTTTACCTTTAACCTTAGAAGAAGCGTTAGTGGCGATGCAAACTAGTGAGGCTTGTATTGAGTATTTAGGTCAATCTTTTACCACTGGTTTTGTGGCGGTAAAACAAGCTGAACTTGAAAACTTTAGACGCGTTGTGAGTTCGTGGGAACGTGAGTTCTTATTACTAACAGTGTAATGATGGCTGAGCGTATTGGCTTACATTATTAATGTGTGTGGATAGCAGCAGATAGCAAATACCAACGGATTTGCTATCTGTTTGAAAGGATACAAGTATGACAAAACCATTATCGACAGATGCGATGATCCAACAGCAAAAGCTTGAACGTCTGCAAGCAGCAGACAAACAGCATTTTATTCACCCATTTACCGATTCAAAGGGGTTAGCTGAAAAGGGCACTCGGGTGATCGAACGGGCTGATGGAGTATATCTGTGGGATGTAATGGGTCATAAACTGTTGGATGGCATGGCAGGTTTATGGTGTGTCAATGTGGGCTATGGTCGGCAGTCAATTGTGGATGCTGTCAGCAAACAAATGCAAAAGCTGCCCTTTTATAATAGTTTTTTCCAATGCTCTCATCCTCCAGCGATTGAATTAGCACAAAAAATTGCTTCTCTTGCCCCTGCGCACATGAACAATGTGTTTTTTACCGGGTCGGGTTCTGAGTCAAACGACACCAACTTACGTATGGTGCGACGTTACTGGGATTTAAAAGGCAAACCAAGCAAGAAAACTATTATCAGTCGGGTTAATGCTTACCATGGTTCTACTGTCGCGGGTGCCAGTTTAGGTGGTATGTCGGGCATGCATGAACAAGGCGATTTACCTATTCCTGGCGTGGTGCATATTGCGCAACCTTATTGGTATGCCGAAGGTAAAGATTTATCCCCAGAAGAATTTGGTTTGAAAACTGCGCAAGCACTTGAAGCCAAAATTATTGAGCTAGGCGAAGACAATGTTGCCGCTTTTATTGCCGAACCTTTTCAAGGCGCAGGTGGGGTGATTATTCCTCCATCAACGTATTGGCCTGAAATAAACCGCATTTTAGCCAAATACGATATTTTATTTATTCTTGATGAAGTGATCAGCGGTTTTGGCCGTACCGGAAAGTGGTTTGCCGCTGAGTATTTTGATTTGCAGCCAGACCTTATCACGATCGCCAAAGGCATGACGTCCGGTTATGTGCCAATGGGCGGGGTGATTTTGTCAGACAAAGTGGCCGAGGTTATTAAGCAAGACTGCGGCGAATTTACCCACGGTTTTACTTATTCTGGTCATCCGGTTGCCGCAGCAGCTGCATTAGAAAATATTCGTATTATTGAACAAGAAAAATTAGTTGAACGTGTGGCTAACGATACCTCGCCGTATTTACAGTCGTGCTTACAACAATTGGCCGAACATCCATTAGTGGGTGAGGTGCGTGGTGTTGGGTTAGTTGCAGCTATAGAGTTAGTCAAAGATAAATCGTTACGACAACGATTTGATGCCAACGTCGGCGTTGGAACATATTGCCGCGATGCGTGTATCACCCATGGTTTGGTGATGCGCTCCGTTGGCGACACCATGATTATTTCACCGCCATTAACCATTAGTCATAGTGAGATTGACGAGTTAGTCGCGAAAGCGACGCAAGCGTTAAATGATACTTATCAACACGTAAAAACCATGGAGTGATGTCCCGTTACTGAATGATTATTGCAATATAGTGATTTTTTAACCAATTGCATTTACACGATCTAGTAATCGAAAGTGTTTTTGATAGAATCGCGCTGAAGGAAACAAGTAATGTCGCGTTAACCATACCGATGCATAGTTAAGTTGTAGCATTGGATAATTTCTTTCATTAGAAAGAAGATTTTACACGCTGGTAAGACCTAGCGAAAAAAACAAATGTCAGTACCATTCTGACCATTATCCAACAGGGAGAAAGTATGAAGCTATTAAACAAACTATCCACATTGGCCTTAATTACTGCGGGTGTGTTTTCAAGCACTGCTATTCAGGCTCAGGAAGTGGTTAAAATGTACAACTGGTCGGATTATATTGCCGAAGATACCTTAGCCAATTTTGAGAAAGAAACCGGTATTCATGTTATTTATGACGTGTTTGACAGTAATGAAGTACTTGAAGCGAAATTACTTTCTGGCCACAGCGGTTATGACATTGTTGTTCCGTCTAATCACTTTTTAGCTAAGCAAATTAAAGCGGGTGCATTTCAAAAGCTTGATCGCGCTAAGTTGACTAATTATGCCAACTTAAAGCCTGATTTAATGAAACAGCTACAAAAAGCTGATCCGGCCAATGAGCACGCAATTCCGTATTTATGGGGCACTAACGGTATTGGATATAATATCGAAAAAGTGAAAGCGGTATTAGGTGAAGATGCGCCATTTGATTCTTTAGAGCTTATCTTTAACCCTAAGTATGCTGAAAAAATTGGCTCATGTGGTTTCTCGATGCTTGATTCTGCCGACGACATGTTACCTCAAGCCCTGATTTACTTAGGCTTAGATCCAAACAGTAAAAATGCTGCTGATTATGAAAAAGCCGCCGCACTGTTGGAAAAAGTACGTCCTTACGTCACTTACTTCCATTCATCGCGCTACATTTCAGACTTAGCTAACGGCGATATCTGTGTCGCGTTTGGTTTCTCTGGTGATGTATTCCAGGCTGCTGCACGTGCTGATGAAGCCGGTAACGGTAATAAGATTGGCTATTCTATTCCAAAAGAAGGCGCCAACTTATGGTTTGATATGTTAGCCATCCCACAAGATGCCACTAACGTAGATAACGCCCATAAACTGATTAACTATTTACTTCGCCCTGAAGTGATTGCACCTATCAGTAACTATGTTGCTTACGCTAACCCTAACGCTCCAGCACAAGCCTTAGTTGACGAAGCGATTCGTAATGACCCAGCCATTTACCCACCACAGTCGGTAATTGATAAGTTGTACATTGGCGATATTCGTCCATTAAAAATTCAACGTGTAGTTACACGTGCATGGACCAAAGTGAAGTCAGGTCAATAACCTAACCTCACTAGCACTCAGGGCGAGCCCTCTCGCCCTGTTTTTATAGCAGTATTGATGTATTTATTGGCTAATTTTGCCACTTTAACAGATTGTTACGTGTGCCCAGAAACAGGCTGTTCTGTTGCGGTACGCATACTCCAAAAGGCGGAGCAGTATTATGGTAAACACCTCGAGCGTCACTAATAAACCAACCACAAAGACGCAAGATAAAGTGCTGCTCAAAATTGAGCGTGTCAGCAAACTTTTCGATGATGTGCGTGCAGTAGACGACGTCTCGTTAACCATTAACCGTGGCGAAATATTTGCGCTTTTGGGTGGTTCAGGTTCGGGTAAATCAACCTTGTTACGCATGCTCGCGGGTTTTGAAAAGCCAACTGAGGGGCGTATTTTTCTTGATGGTGTCGACATTACTGATATGCCACCGTACGAACGCCCTATTAATATGATGTTCCAATCGTATGCTTTATTTCCGCACATGACGGTTGAACAAAATATTGCTTTTGGATTGAAGCAAGACAAGATGCCTAAGGCTGATATTGCTGTGCGGGTTAAAGAAATGCTTAAACTGGTGCACATGGACAAATACGGTAAACGTAAACCGCATCAGTTATCGGGTGGTCAACGTCAGCGTGTCGCCTTAGCTCGTTCATTAGCAAAGCGACCTAAATTATTATTACTTGATGAGCCAATGGGCGCATTAGATAAAAAGCTGCGTACTCAAATGCAGTTAGAAGTGGTCGATATTTTAGAAGCGGTAGGTGTTACCTGCGTGATGGTAACCCATGACCAAGAAGAAGCCATGACTATGGCCGGACGTATTTCGATTATGCATGAAGGTTGGATTGCCCAAACCGGCAGCCCAATGGACATTTACGAGTCGCCAGCTAGCCGTATGGTTGCTGAGTTTATTGGTACGGTTAACTTATTCGAAGGTGAAATCATTAAAGATGAAGTTGACCACGCAATTATTAAATCGCCAACTTTATCGCAACAGTTTTACATTGGTCACGGTATTTCAACCAGTCTAGAAAACAAAAATGTATTTTTAGCCCTACGACCAGAAAAAACCATTATTAGCCGTCAGAAGCCCGAAAGTGAATATAACTGGGCTCACGGCGTAGTACATGACATCGCCTATCTAGGTGGTTTGTCGGTGTATTACATTAAGTTGAAAAACAACCAAATCGTTCAATGCTCAATGATTAACCGTGAACGCCGCGCCGATCACCCAACGTGGGAAGATGAGGTTTACATCAGTTGGGAAGACACCAGCGGGGTTGTATTAAACTCATGAAGAATCCATTGAAAATATTCAAAGGCCGACATCTCACCATGGGGATTCCATACCTATGGTTGTTACTGTTTTTCGCCTTACCGTTCGCCATAGTATTAAAGCTGAGCTTTTCGACTGCTGCGATTGCCATTCCACCGTACGAGCCAACGTTTAATTATGTTGATGAGGCGCTAAATATATTCGTTAATCTGGGTAACTATTTATTGTTGCTGCAAGATTCAATGTATTACATGGCGTACTTAACCTCATTAAAAATGGCCTTTGTTGCCACACTTGGCTGTTTGGTGCTTGGTTTTCCGATGGCTTATGCTATTGCCCGCGCCCCAGTAAGAATGCAGGCGGTATTGCTGCTACTGGTGATGTTGCCGTCGTGGACCTCCTTTTTGATTCGGGTATACGCATGGATGGGTATTTTAAGTAACAACGGTTTAATCAATAACGCCCTGACTTGGTTAGGCATTATTTCTGAACCAATACAAATGTTGAATACTAATTTTGCAGTATACATTGGTATTATTTATGCCTACTTACCGTTTATGATTCTGCCGCTATACGCCACCCTAGTTAAATTAGATTTAAGCTTACTAGAAGCTGCTTCAGATTTAGGCTCTAGCAGTATCAATACTTTCTGGAAAATTACTCTGCCATTATCAATGGGCGGTGTAATCGCTGGCTCGATGTTGGTATTTATCCCTGCCGTGGGTGAGTTTGTTATTCCTGAGCTGCTGGGTGGTCCTGACTCATTAATGATTGGTAAGGTGTTGTGGCAAGAGTTCTTTAATAACCGCGACTGGCCGGTAGCTTCATCATTAGCGATTGTTATGCTAGCGTTATTGATTGTCCCAATTACTTTGTTCCACCGTTATCAGTCACGCAACATGGAGAGCGACGTATGAAGAAGTTAAGTTTCTCTAAAGTGATGTTGTGGGTGGGGTTAATCTTTTTATATGCGCCAATGCTGATTTTGGTCATCTATTCATTTAACGACTCAAAACTGGTTACCGTGTGGGGAGGATTTTCGCCTAAATGGTATGGCGAGCTATTTGAGGACCAGCAAATATTAAATGCAGTCTGGACCAGTTTACGCATTGCCTTTTATAGCTCCACCATGGCAGTGATTATTGGAACGATGGCAGCGTTTGTGATGACCCGTTTTAGACGCTCATGGGCTAAGTTAACCTTGTCTAACATGATCACCGCACCTTTGGTTATGCCTGAAGTTATCACTGGTTTGTCGTTGCTACTGTTATTTGTACAAATGTCAGAAACCTTTGGCTGGCCCACTGAGCGCGGCATGTTTACGGTATGGATTGCCCATTCTACTTTCTGTGCTGCTTATGTTGCGGTAGTGGTATCGTCAAGACTGCGTGAACTGGATTTGTCGATAGAAGAAGCGGCGATGGACTTAGGTGCAACGCGATTAAAAACCTTCTTTTTAATCACCATACCAATGATAGCGCCATCACTTATTGCCGGTTGGTTGTTATCATTTAGCTTGTCATTAGATGACTTAGTGATTGCCAGCTTTACCTCTGGTCCTGGTTCTACAACCTTGCCTATGGTGGTTTTTTCGTCAGTACGCTTAGGGGTTTCACCTAAGATTAACGCGCTGGCGACGATTATTATTTTAGCGGTATCTTTAGTGGCTTTCTTATCTTGGTATTTTGCACGCCGAGCAGAGAAAAAAGCTAAAATTGCGATGGAATAACAATACTCAATAACACAATGTAAAAGCCACGCTGATGTCAGTGTGGCTTTTTATTTTCGATAATCTATTTGCTATATTCTACTGACACAGGTGTTTAATATATTCAACAAAGTGTCAAAAATTACGCGATTAATGCTAGTTTTTAAATTTGCATAAGTGTAGGATGAGTGAGTTGAATTACGTTTTGAACCTATAAAGGAAGTGCTATGTCCGCCACACCTCATGCTAGTTCATATTATGCTGCATCGGCTAATGATAAAGTCGAACGTCCTCGCTTAGAATCTACAATTGAAACAGATGTTTGTGTTATTGGCGCGGGCTATACTGGTTTGTCTTCTGCGTTACATTTATTAGAAAGCGGCATGAAAGTTGTGGTGCTTGAAGCGGCAAGAATTGGCTGGGGAGCATCAGGTCGAAACGGCGGTCAAATTGTCAATTCTTTTAGTCGTGACATTGATTCTATCGAAGGCGTTGTCGGCAAAGAACAAGCTAAACTTTTTGGTCAAATGGCGTTCGAAGGTGGTCAGATTATTCGTGACCGTATTGCCAAATACAACATTGATTGCGACTTAAAAGATGGTGGTGTTTTTGCCGCCATGAACGCCAAGCAAATGGGCCATTTACAGAGTCAAAAATCATTATGGGAAGCTCATGGTCATAACAATCAATTAGAGTTACTCGACCAGGATGGCATTCGCAAAGTGGTTAATACCGATTTATATGTCGGTGGTTTACTCGATAAAAGCGGTGGCCATATTCATCCTCTAAACCTTGCATTAGGTGAAGCCCGTGCGGTGGAATCCCTTGGTGGATTGATTTTTGAAGATTCAGCTGTCATTAAAGTGGACGATGGCGCATCACCGGTTGTGCACACAGCACAAGGCCAAGTTAACTGTAAATTTGTGGTGGTAGCTGGTAATGCTTATTTAGGTAAATTACTGCCAGAGCTACAAGCTAAATCCATGCCTTGTGGTACTCAAGTGATTACCACTGAACCATTGTCAGATGAAATGGCTGCGAGTTTACTACCGCAAGACTATTGCGTTGAAGACTGTAACTACTTATTAGATTATTACCGTCTTACTGGCGATAAACGCCTTATTTTTGGTGGTGGCGTGGTTTATGGTGCTCGCGATCCGGCCAACGTTGAAGCCTTGATTATGCCTAAACTATTAAAGACCTTTCCGCAGTTAAAAGGGGTTAAAGTTGACTATGCTTGGACGGGTAACTTTTTAATGACGTTATCGCGCCTGCCACAAGTGGGCCGTATTGGCGATAATATTTATTACTCACAAGGCTGTAGTGGTCATGGGGTTACCTATACTCATTTAGCCGGTAAGTTAATTGCCGAAATGCTTAATGGCCAAGCCACACGTTTTGATGCTTTTGCCGCATTGCCGCATTATCCATTCCCTGGCGGGCATGCACTTCGAGTGCCGTTTAGTGCTTTAGGTGCGTGGTATTACACGTTACGTGACAAGTTTGGCATATAACCATTAGTTGATTATCAGCTGTCTGTTAACGATTGATTAATCAATGATTAACTGAGTTTTATTAGAATTTAGTAGGAGCGCATTGTGATTTTAAATGATCCAAGCTTATTGCATGAACAATGTTATATCGATGGCCTATGGTTGGGTGCTAACAGCGGCGAAACGGTTGCTATAGCTAACCCTGCTACCCAAGAAATCATCGGTAATGTGCCTGTTATGGGCAAAGCAGAAACCGAAGCAGCCATTACAGCAGCCAATAATGCCTTACCTGCATGGCGCGCGCTGACTGCAAAAGAGCGTAGCCAGAAGTTACGCCGTTGGTTTGAGTTAATGCATGAAAATGCTGAAGACCTAGCGTTGATGATGACGACTGAGCAAGGTAAACCGCTGGCAGAATCAAGAGGTGAAGTCACCTATGCTGCCTCGTTTATCGAATGGTTTGCCGAAGAAGCTAAACGTATCTATGGCGATACGATTCCTGGTCATCAAGCAGATAAAAGACTGACGGTGATTAAACAACCTGTTGGCGTGACTGCGGCGATTACCCCGTGGAATTTTCCGGCCGCGATGATCACCCGTAAAGCCGGGCCTGCACTAGCAGCCGGTTGTACTATGGTCGTTAAACCTGCGCCGCAAACTCCATTTACCGCATTAGCATTAGCTGAGCTTGCACATCGTGCGGGCATTCCTGCTGGTGTGTTTAGTGTTATCACTGGTGATGCGATTGCGATTGGTAATGCCTTATGTGAAAGCCCTATTGTGCGTAAGTTATCATTTACCGGCTCAACTGCAGTAGGAATTAAGTTAATGGAGCAATGTGCTCCAACACTTAAAAAACTGTCATTGGAGCTAGGTGGTAATGCACCGTTTATCGTTTTTAATGATGCCGATATTGATGCCGCAGTTGATGGCGCAATGATTGCTAAATACCGTAATGCCGGTCAAACCTGTGTGTGTGCCAACCGTATTTATGTCCAAGCAGAGGTGTATGAGCAATTCACCCAAAAGTTTGCTGCAGCAGTGGCTAAATTAAGCGTCGGTAATGGTGTGGATACTGGGGTGAATATCGGCCCGTTAATCAATGCTGATGCAGTGACTAAAGTACAGCGTCATTTAGCCGATGCGGTTGCTAAAGGCGCAAGTATCGTCACTGGCGGTAAAACACATAGCTTAGGTGGCTTTTTCTTTGAACCTACTATTTTACGTGACGTTGATAAATCGATGTTAGTTGCCAAAGAAGAGACTTTTGGCCCATTAGCACCGCTATTCAAATTCGACTCAGTAGATGATGTGATTAAACAAGCTAATGACACTGAATTTGGCTTAGCCGCTTACTTTTATGGCCGTGATATTTCGCTGGTTTACAAAGTAGCAGAAGCACTTGAATACGGTATGGTGGGCGTTAACACCGGATTAATCTCGACCGAAGTCGCGCCATTTGGTGGCATTAAATCGTCTGGATTAGGCCGCGAAGGCTCAAAATTTGGTATCGAAGAATACCTTGAAATGAAATATATCTGCATGTCAGTTTAAGAGAGCGGGCTATGACTAAAACAAATGATGGATTAATGGCTCGTCGCCAAGCGGCAGTGGCTCAAGGTGTAGGGCAAATTCACCCAATTTTTACTGAACGTGCTGAAAACGCCACAGTATGGGATGTTGAAGGTCGTGAATATATCGACTTTGCCGGTGGTATTGCGGTACTCAATACTGGTCATTTACACCCTAAAGTTAAAGCGGCTGTGGCAGCGCAGCTAGATGCATTTTCTCACACATGTTTTATGGTGTTGGGTTACGAAAGTTACATTGCGGTATGTGAAAAACTTAACCATTTAGTGCCAGGCGATTTTGCTAAAAAAACCGCCTTATTTACCAGTGGTTCTGAAGCGGTCGAAAACGCAGTTAAAGTAGCCCGTGCTTATACCAAGCGTGCTGGCGTTATCGCATTTACCTCTGGCTATCATGGTCGAACCATTGCTGCGCTAGCATTAACTGGCAAAGTCGCACCGTACAGTAAAGGCATGGGCTTAATGTCTGCCAACGTGTTCCGGGCTGAATTTCCGTGTGAAATGCATGGCGTGTCTGAAGATGATGCTATGGCATCAATTGAACGTATTTTTAAGAATGATGCCGAGCCTGCCGATATTGCCGCAATTATATTAGAACCTGTGCAAGGCGAGGGTGGCTTTTACGCGGTTACGCCATCATTTATGAAGCGCTTACGTGAATTGTGCGACAACCATGGCATTGTGTTAATTGCCGATGAAGTACAAACCGGCGCTGGTCGTACTGGTACTTTCTTTGCGATGGAGCAAATGGGTGTAGCCGCAGACATTACTACCTTTGCCAAGTCAATTGCCGGTGGTTTCCCACTATCAGGTATTACCGGTAAAGCAGAAGTCATGGATGCTGTTACCGCTGGTGGCTTAGGTGGTACTTATGGTGGTAGCCCGATTGCCTGCGCTGCTGCGTTAGCGGTTATTGAAGTGTTTGAAGAAGAACAATTATTGGCCCGAGCTAATGAAGTTGGTCATCGGCTTAAGTCGGCACTCACTGATATGCAAGCTAAGTATCCGCAAATTGCTGATGTGCGTGGATTGGGTGCAATGATCGCCATTGAGTTAATGGAAGATGGTGAACCTGCTCCGCAGTACAGTGGTAAGATTTTAACTGAAGCACGTAACCGCGGACTGATTTTATTGTCTTGTGGTACTTACGGCAACGTTATCCGAGTACTGGTACCATTAACTGCGCCAGATGCACAAATTGATACTGGTCTTGCGATTATGGACTCTACATTTCAGACCGTGTTTAAATAGCGGCTCTTTTTGTCAAAATAATCAATAGAATCCCGTTTTTACGGGATTTTTTATATCTCATACTTACTTAATTTTTAAAGCTGACTACACTTTATTGTATCTGAAAATTAATACTAAAGCGGGAGCTCAATTGAATGAAGGCATTATCCATTAAGTCAAAGTTGTTATGGATCACCTCGGCGTTATTTGTTGCCACAGTCATTACACTCTCTTTAAGTTTGTGGCTAGGGTTAAAAGATAAGAATACCAGTCTGGCCGCAGAGGTTGAGGTTGCGTTACAACAAGAGATTAATGACAAACTCTCAGCAAGAGCGGGTGAGTATGGTGAGCGTATTGCTGGATTTATCAATGAAGCTTATCGGGTTCCCTTTTCGTTTGCAGGCTTACTGGAACAAACCTCAAAAAAAGATCCTTTAAGTCGTGAGCGGGTGGAGTTATCGCTTGCGGCAATATTGCAGAAAAATAACATCATATCATCGATGTATGCGCAATTTGAACCTAATGGCTATGATGGTCTCGATGACAGTTATCTTCAAGGTGAAAGCCACAGTGTACCGAATGCGGGCACATTAGAAATTTACTACACCCGCAATGATGACGGCACAGTAGAGCAGAATCAAGTTGATGAGGCGGCTGAAAAATACGTTACCACGTTAAATGAGTTTGGCGTTCGCGAGGCTGAGTGGTACTTGTGTGCCAAAGACAGTAAAAAGCCGTGCTTAATGGAACCATATTTGTACGAAATCACTCCAGGCAATACTGCACTCATGACCTCGTTAACCGTGCCCGTTATAGTGGATAACCAATTTAAAGGTCTCGTTGGCGTGGACATCAACTTGCCGATATTTCAAACTATGATTATGCAATTATCTAAAAGTTTGTATGGTGGACAAGCTAAGGTGACCTTGGTGAGCCAGAAAGGGTTTGTGGTGGCTGCTAGCCATTATAAAAAATTTGCACGACCTTTTAGTGAATCTGTCGGGCCAGAATTGGCTAAAAAGCTGTTGGCATTAAATAGTTCATCGGGGTTTGTAAATGAACCAACCACCATTGCCGTGGCATATCCTATTAACATCCCTATTGCTAATGCAACTTGGTCATTGATTATTGAAGTGCCGAAAACCCAAGCGTTTATGGCGGTAGATCATATGAATACTGCCATGAATGACATGGCGATGTCTCTGGGCAGCTTGCTATTAACCATCGGTATTATTGTCACGGTTATTGCGGTGCTTATTATCAGTTTGGTTATTCGCAGCATTATTGCGCCGCTTAATATGATCCAAGCTCGCGTCGAAAACCTTGCCAGCGCCGAAGGCGACTTAACTCAAGCGATAGAAGTCGATGCCCATGCGGAGTTAATTGCATTAGGCAGTGGTATTAATGCCTTCATTGCTAAATTGCGCCATCTCATTTCCGAACTCAAAATTCTTGCCGACCGTTCGCAACAAGAAAGCATAAAATCGGCAGACATTGCTAAGCACACACGCGAAAGTGTTAATCGCCAATATGGTGAAATTGAAAGTGTGGTAACAGCGGTTAATCAAATGAGCGCCACCGCGCTTGAAGTGGCTAAAGCTTCTGAGCAAACCGCAATGGAAACCGAATCTATGACGGTTAATGTGAAAGACGGTCAGTCGCGGTTAACTCAAGCAATGGTATTTGTTGAGGGAGTCTCGGGTGATTCAGCACAAGCTCAGCAAGCGGTAGGTATGGTGTCGCAAAGCAGCGCCAATATTAGCCGTATTTTAGAGGTGATCAGTTCCATTGCAGAGCAGACTAACCTATTAGCGTTAAATGCGGCTATTGAGGCTGCCAGAGCGGGGGAACAAGGTCGAGGCTTTGCTGTTGTTGCCGATGAAGTCAGAACCCTTGCGTCTCGAACTCAAACGTCGACTAATGAAATTAGTACCTTAATTGAGTCGTTACAAAAAGAAGTTAAAAATGCCTCGAGCATTATTGATAAAGGTGCCCAAGGCGCACAAAAAGCGGTTGAGCAAACTCAGCTAGCATTACAATCGCTGAATGCCATCGTTGAACAAATTAACCAAGTGTCAGGTCAAGTGACCCACATCGCTACCGCAGCTGAAGAGCAGAGTGCGGTAACCGAAGAGGTCAATCGTAACATTACTGGCATTTCAGACTCGGCTGCTGAGTTATCACAGCTGGCTGACAGTGCTCAGCAGAGCAGTGACAGCCTAGCTGATTTAGTTCAGCAGCAGCATCAGCAATTGGGACGATTACGAACTTAACCCTGCTTTAACCTAGCGCGAACAGTATGAAAGGTGGCTTACAAGCCACCTTTTCTATTATTATTCCCGCTTAGATAGTTACCACTAAGATATTATGGCTGAATTTATTGCTCCACCCTGCGATGGCAACATTGAGGTTTTATACCAAGATGAGCATTTTTTGTTGATCAATAAACCGACGGGATTGTTAAGTCTCTCGGGGAAGAATCCATTAAACAAGGATTCAGTACATCAACGTTTAGTGCAAGATTATCCAACGGCTACGTTAGTACACCGTCTCGATTTTGGTACGTCAGGTATTATGTTAGTGGCGCTAAACAAAGAGATTAATGGATTATTAACTAAACAATTTCAGCTACGTACTGTCACAAAAACCTACACTGCAGTGTTATATGGTGATTTGGTTGAGCAACATGGTGATATTGAATTACCGATCGCCAAAGATAGCGATAATTTCCCGTTTATGAAAATTTGTCAGCAAACTGGCAAACCCGCTCACAGTCAATATCAAGTAATTGAACGCCATCAACAAGGGCTGTCAACACGGGTCACCTTTACCCCTATTACCGGTCGAACTCATCAGCTACGCATACACAGCCAGCAAATAGGCCATCCTATTTTAGGTTGTGACTTATATGGTAATGACTATTCGCAAGCGATGTCGGACCGATTAATGTTGCATGCCACTTCATTATCGTTCACTCATCCAGTAACAGAACAACGGATTGATTTTGTTTGCCCAAGCCCATTTTAACCACTTCTAGCAACAAACTAATGTCAGCATGGTGAAAACTGATGCATAATCAATCTATTATTTATTCTTACATAGGTTAATCAGCATGGTGATTTCATGGTTAGATTCGCTGGCTTTAATTGTATTTTTAGTTAGTTGGATAGGGTATACCGGTTTTGCCCGTCGTAAAGCCAAAACCTCTAATTGCATTGCACGAGTAATGCATCAGCAACGTATTCATTGGATGTCGCAGGTGATAGCCAAAGAGATACGCGTAGCGGAAGCGGCATTATTGGCTAATTTAGAACGCAATATTGCCTTCTTTGCTTCAACAACTTTACTGATCCTGGCGGGTGTGTTGACGTTATTTTCGCAGGTTGAAAAGCTTGAAACCGTGATTGGTTCTATTCCCTTCACCTCGTCGCCTAATCACGCGCTGGTACAGATCAAACTGGCTCTTTTAGCTGGGATTTTCGTGCTAGCATTTTTCCAATTTACCTGGTCAATGCGTCAATATGGTTTTGTGAATATTATGATTGGCGCGGCACCATTAGATAAAACCGGTAGCGATAAAAATGCATTGGGCTATGCAAGGCAAATGGCCGTGGTACAAGATCAAGCGGCGCATTCATATAACTATGGCTTACGTTCTTATTACTACTCTATGGCGGCGCTGTGCTGGTTTATGCATCCAGGAATGTTCATTTTAGCCAGTTTATTTGTGGTATATACCTTGTACCAACGTGAATTTAATTCTAAAGCCGTGGTTGCTATCACTGCAGCACAGGCTTATTTAGAACAAAATCCGAGTTATATTCGTCGAGATTAACCCCAAAAAACATGCATTGTTTGTTAACATTAACGGATATGGCGTAATAACATGACTTAATGCAAGATGATTTGAGTGAGTTTATGTGTTCAATTCAAAGTCTATGCAATCATGATTTAATGGTATTGCATCAGTACGACATAATGCTAACCACCAGTCTATATCACTAAGTGTCATCTAATTTTTGTGATTTATATATATTTTTAGTGTGCCAAGCAAGCGTTTTCAGGGGTGATATGTTTCATAGTATAAAAGCCAAGGTTATCACTATTTTCTCTTTAGTCATGATAGCTTTCACGTCTGTGCTTTTAATCACTATATTTATCAATGAGCGTGATCGTGTACTGGATTTAGCATTAGAAAACTCTACCAAAATTTCGAAAATGCACGCAAACCTCCTCAGCCAAGAGTTTGCTCGATATGTGGTTATGTTAAAAATGCTCAGCAACAACCCAAAGACAAAGCTAGGTGATAAAGCGACTATCGCTCGACAGCTGCAAAGGCTGATGACAATGGGGCGTGGTAATTTCATTAATGCTATTTATGTAGACAAAAATTTAAATTTAACTGATGTGTTAGGTAATACAAATAAAGTCACTCATTCTTCATTTATACGAGCTGAACAATGGGTGGGCAAAGAATATAATATTAGCACGCCAGTAATCACTCGGTTTGAAAAGGCCCCCGTTATCATGGTGGGAGTACCTATTTTAGACACGCAAAATAACTGGATAGGAACACTTGCAGTGGCGGTGCCTCTCACCATCATCTCCGCTAAATTAGCAGAAATTAAGCTCGCAAAAGAGAGTTACGCTTGGTTAACTGACTCGAATGGCTTAATGGTTTCACATCCGAATAAAAGTTTTATAATGAAGAATAAACTTTCAATGACAGAAAGTGCTGATTATCCAGGATTTTATAAAATAGTCCGACAAACTAAATTACAAAATGATGGCTACGGTCGTTATAGGGATGCCAAATTAAATGAATCGAAAATAGTCACATTTTCAAAAGTTGATTATCTGCCTGGCTGGACCTTGTTTGTCACAACTAAAGAGTCTGAAATTTTTCACGCTATATATACAATTATGTACGACGTTTTAGTCACTTCGATCATTTTGATGGTGATATTTTTATTACTCATCAGTGAACTATCCAATAGAATAACAAATCCAATCGTGCAACTGACCAAAGATGTAAAAGCCTCTGTTAAAGATAAAAAAAGTTATCTAAAAATAATCGATTCAGATGATGAAATAGGTCAACTGTCTAAAGCTTTCCACGATAGTCTTCAAAAAATACATTTACACACTATCCATTTAGAACAAATGGTCAATCATCGAACCCAAGAAATTACCGACAAAAATTTACTTCTGAATCAGCAAAATGAAAAGCTTGAACAGCTTGCATCCAAAGACCCGTTAACCTTGCTTTATAATCGTCGAGCCTTTAGTGCTCTGGTTGATAAAGAGATCTCCCGCGCTAAGCGACATCATTTTCCAATAACTTTGGTCATATTAGACATTGACCACTTCAAAAAGATTAATGATGAGTTTGGGCACAATGTTGGTGATGATATTTTGTGTCGTTTTGCGGATGAATTGTCTTTAAATATGCGCAAAGAAAATCTCATCTGTCGTTGGGGAGGAGAAGAGTTTGTCATTTTAATACCAGAAGCGACCTCGGCTATGGTCTTTAAACATATTGAAGCGCTACGTCAAAAAATCTCACAGATGGACTTTGCCCCAATCGACAAGTTAACCTTTAGTGCCGGCATGGCAACTCTGCGTATTGAAGAGCCTTTTAAAGAGTGGTTCCAACGAGCTGATAGCGCTTTGTACAACGCTAAAGGATCGGGTCGAAACAAGATAGTAGTTGATGACATTATTGGCTAGAAAGAAGCTGAGGCATATACGATAGCGAAGCTTAAATTAGTTACCTTGGTTTTTACTTAAGCCGATTGGCTATCCTCTAATGCATCACGCAGATTGTTCAAGAGCGTTATAAGCGCTTATCGTGGAGTTATTTGATGGTTGGTGATTTGCATAACTATCAAAATGGCAAGCGGATTCAAATTCCTTCAATTACTGACTTTTATTTAAGTATCTGCTACACATTTGCTACAACACAGAACGTCAGATATGAAAAAGCCGTAGTAGGTATTAACCTACTACGGCTTATCAGAATTGGTGGCCCCTCCCAGACTCGAACTGGGGACCTGACGATTATGAGTCGTATGCTCTAACCAACTGAGCTAAGGGGCCGACTTAAGATAGTCGTCACTATCGAAAGCGGGGAAAGTATACGAAGTTTGTTGGCACTTGTCACCCGTGTTTTTAGTTGTATTTACTTATCTTGTTTCAATTGGTTATCTGTTAAGCAATTATTGCGCTTTTGGACATAAAAAAACCTGCCGAAGCAGGTTTTTATATTATTTTTTCAGTGAGCTTATTCGTCTAAGAACGACTTTAAGATTTCTGAGCGAGAAGGGTGACGTAATTTACGTAACGCTTTAGCTTCAATTTGACGAATACGTTCACGTGTAACATCAAATTGCTTACCCACTTCTTCTAACGTGTGGTCAGTATTCATATCGATACCAAAACGCATACGCAGTACTTTTGCTTCACGGGCTGTTAGGCCAGCTAACACTTCGTGTGTGGCGTTCTTTAGACTTTCGCTAGTTGCTGAGTCAAGTGGTAGCTCGAGGGTAGTATCCTCGATAAAATCACCTAAATGCGAATCTTCATCGTCACCGATTGGGGTTTCCATTGAGATTGGCTCTTTAGCGATTTTCAGCACCTTACGAATCTTATCTTCAGGCATCATCATACGTTCTGCCAATTCTTCAGGAGACGGCTCACGGCCCATTTCTTGAAGCATTTGACGAGAAATACGGTTCAGCTTGTTAATCGTTTCGATCATGTGTACTGGAATACGGATCGTACGTGCTTGGTCGGCGATTGAACGAGTGATTGCCTGACGGATCCACCACGTTGCATAAGTCGAGAACTTGTAACCACGGCGGTATTCAAACTTATCTACTGCTTTCATCAAACCAATGTTACCTTCTTGGATTAAATCCAAGAACTGTAAACCACGGTTGGTGTACTTTTTGGCAATAGAAATAACCAAACGTAAGTTAGCTTCAACCATTTCTTTTTTCGCACGACGAGCTTTCGCTTCACCGATAGACATACGACGGTTAATGTCTTTAATGCCTGCGATGGTTAAATCTGTTTCAACTTCTATAGCACCTAGCTTGGTCACACAACGCGTTACGTCATCGGTGATCATACGCAAACCTTCAGCGTAAGGCTTAGTGCTTTCTTTTTCTTTGTTAAACCAATCTAAGTTTGTTTCGTTACCAGTGAAAGCCTTAATAAAGTTTTTCTTTGGCATCTTAGCGTGTTCAACACAAAGCTTAATGACTAGACGTTCTTGAATTCGTACGCGGTCCATCATGTTGCGCATGCTTTTCACTAAACGGTCAAACTGTTTAGGTACTAAACGGAATTCTTTGAATAATTCGCCAATAACAAATAATGAGCCAATCGCTTCAGGGTGGTCACGGCCTTTTTCGGCAATAATTCCTAAGCTTTTTTCGTAGGCTTCTCTGAGTTGAGTGAATTTTTCTTTGGCTTCTTCAGGGTCTGGCCCTTTGTTGCCTTCTTCCTCTTCCTCATCGTCATCATCGTCGTCATCGTCATCATCATCATTTTTAGAGTCAGCTAATTCTGAACCAACATTGGTGGCAGTTGGTGCGACGTCATCGTCGTCAGGATTGATAAATCCAGAGATAATATCAGACAAGCGCAATTCTTCAGCTTCATACTTATCGAATTGCTCTAAGATCATTGCGATCGCTTGAGGGTACTCACTGACAGAACTCTGTACTGTGTTGATACCTTCTTCGATACGTTTAGCAATAACAATTTCGCCTTCGCGAGTAAGTAGCTCTACCGTGCCCATTTCGCGCATATACATGCGGACAGGGTCTGTGGTTCGGCCTAACTCACTTTCTACGGTTGCGAGAGCTGCCGCTGCTTCTTCTGCAGCATCTTCGTCTGTGTTGTCTTCCGACATCATCATGTCATCGGCATCTGGCGCTTCTTCAAAAACGCGGATACCCATGTCATTTATCATCTGGATAATATCTTCAATCTGATCGGAATCGACCATGTCTGCAGGTAAGTGGTCGTTCACTTCTGCATAGGTTAAGTAACCTTGCTCTTTACCTTTAGCGAGCAACAGTTTGAGTTGCGACTGCGGAGTGTGATCCATAGATATCATCCAATTTTGGGTAACTGATAAAACGATAGGCCAGTTAGCTGTGCTAAGTGGCGCGCAAATCGTCAATTATAGCTGTGTGGACTAACCTTAGCTAGTCCATGGCAATGTTTGTACGCATATTCTTCACGAATAAATTGCGTATTACTTCGCTATGCCTTTCATTATAGAAATCAGCTTTGTTAGCTGCATTTTTTCAACTTTCGTTAAAGCCTGTTTTAGGCTTAATTCCTGATATCGTTGTTCAATATATTGGTTGTTTAACCAAATCAGGGTTTGCTTAAACTCTGGCAATACGTTTTCATCCGCCACTTGATGTTCCCATTGGGCTAGCTTTATTAGAGTGCTCTTTTGATTATGCTCTCTATGCATTTCAAGTAGTTGTGCGCTGTTTAACGTTTGCTCTCGAGTTATATCTAACAAATGATTGAGCAATTCTATGCCGGTCATCTGTAATCGATCTAGTGCAGGCTGTTTTGCCAAACCAAAGCCTAAACTTGGGTTTTGGACCAGTAGGGCAATGGCCAATCTTAATGGCGTACCACGACCTTGTAAGCCTTTCGCATTTAACGGTTTTGGCTGTTTTACAGTAAAACCTAATTTTTTCTTTAAATCTTCGCTACTGTTCATGCCTAATTTGTGTGCTAAATTTTCTAACAGTAAATTCTGTAGGACGGTATCTTGTACCTTTTCGATTAGCGCAATGGCTTGCTTGGCTAATGCCCCTTTATCGGTACCGTGGTTAGCACTTAATGTGTCAAACAAAAACTCGGGCAGTAACATGGCTTTTTGCATTAATGCTTCGAATGCTTCTTTGCCAATTTTGCGGACCATAGTGTCAGGGTCTTCACCTTGCGGTAGAAACATAAACTTGACTTGGTCACCCGGTTTTAACAGTGGTAGCGCTGTTTCTAGTGCACGCCAAGCTGCTTCGCGGCCTGCGCGGTCACCGTCATAACAACAGACCACTTGTTTTGCACTACGCACTAAAAGCTGAAATTGTTCAGCTGTAGTCGATGTACCTAACGATGCAACCGCATAATCAATCCCAAATTGGGCGAGTGCGACGACATCCATATACCCTTCAACAATTAACACATGTTGTGGGTCACGGTGTTTTTGCTTTAGCTCATATAAACCATAAAGCTCATTACCCTTATGAAATATGGGCGTTTCTGGAGAATTCAAGTACTTTGGGGTGCCGTCACCCAAAACTCTTCCTCCAAATCCAACAACACGACCACGACGATCGCGTATTGGGAACATTAATCTGTCGCGAAAACGGTCATAGCGTTTACCGCTATCATTGGCAATTAACATGCCTGCGGTCAGTAATTTATCTTGGGCGGGCAAATTTTGCCTGTAACGACCCAGTAATCCATCCCAACCATCGGGTGCAAACCCAATGCCGAACTGCTCAACAACGTCACTCGATAATCCGCGAAATTCAAGATAATCGACAACTTTTTGTTTGTCTGTATGCTGCCTAAGTTGGCTTTGATAGAAGAGGTTAGCTTCTTCCATCAGTTCGTATAAGTCTCGACTTAATCCTTGATCTGGCCTTTTCCCTGTGCCTTGCTCTCGTGGTACGGCAAGACCAAGTTGACCTGCAAGTTCTTCAATGGCATCAACAAATTCTAGGCGATCATATTCCATGACAAAATCAATAGCATTGCCATGGGCACCGCAACCAAAACAGTGGTAAAACTGTTTGTCTCTGCTGACGGTAAAAGAGGGTGATTTTTCGCTATGAAAAGGACAACAAGCCGAATGGTTCTTACCGGCTTTTTTCAACGGCACTTTACGGTCAATGAGATCGACTATGTCTATTCGAGCTATTAGCTCATTGATAAAATCACGAGGTATCGCCATTGATGCTGTTGTTCTCGAATTTACTTTATCAACTGATGTAAACAAACAAGCCGTGCAAGTGCACGGCTTATTCAACATTAAAAATTGATTACTTCAATTTAGCGCGGATCATTGTACCAATAGCACTCATATCTGCACGGCCTTGAACTTTAGTTTTTAATGCTCCCATTACTTTACCCATATCCGCCATGGATGCAGCACCAACATCAATAATAGTAGCATCGATAATCGCTGCTACTTCATCTTCTGTTAGCGGTGTAGGCAGAAAATTTTCGATAACTCGAATTTCATCTGCTTCTACGGCTGCCAACTCCGGACGATTCGCTGCTTCATATTGAGCAATCGAATCACGGCGTTGTTTAACCATTTTGGTTAATACAGCTATTGTCTGTTCATCAGTCAGAGTTTCGCGGGTATCCACTTCAATCTGTTTGATGGCAGAAAGTGCCATACGAATTGTTCCTAAGCGCACTTTATCTTTAGCGCGCATGGCATCTTTCATTTGGTCTTTTAGCTGATCGGTTAAGTTCATAATGAGATTAATATAAACGTACGCGACGTGCGTTTTCGCGAGAAAGCTTCTTAGCTAGACGCTTAACTGCAGCTGCTTTTGCACGCTTACGGGCAGTAGTTGGCTTCTCGTAAAATTCACGAGCACGCACGTCAGCTAAAATACCAGCTTTTTCACAAGAGCGCTTGAAACGACGAAGAGCTACGTCGAATGGTTCGTTTTCACGTACTTTAATAATTGGCATACGCCATCACCCCTTAGGTGTAGTTATGTTGGATGATTAAATCGACTAAACATTTTTAGTGACTTCACTCAAACCAAAGGCTATTTAAAATGGTGCGGAATTTTACACCGAGCGGCGACCATTTGTAAACCCCTGATTGATTTTCTCTTCGGGGAAATAGCCTACTGTTTCATTTTTTTAATATTTAACCTGAACTCGGGATATAGAGTTGAGAATATAATTATAAATATCATAATTTTAGTAATTAACCTCTATCAAACTTGTCATTTTTACTAACAAGGCGAAATGACGCGTCAATAGCGGGCTTATTGCAAGTCTTCTTGTGTAAAGAATCTCGACGTTAGCAAGGCAAAGGGCTGTTTGGGAGGAATTTGTTATCTTAAGTTCAGGTTATTTAGGAAAAAGTAGCCGTTATATGTCTATTCGTTTGAGTCGCTAGTTGTACAGCAGTGCCTGTTTTGTTGGATAACGCGCATGGACAATATCATGGTTGCCCCTTGGTAAGTGTATTTAACACTAATTGTGACTGTTTAAAATCGGTTTGTTATCTATGTTTTGCTGGTTCAGAGTCTTGAGTTGATCTCTTACTTATAAGCTTACTTATAAGGATAGGTATTTAATCGTTAAACATTGGAGTATTTACGCTGAGACGGGTAGAATTGGCGGCCTTATTTTTAATGAAGACGAGAGATTATGCGGGTTATTGGTATTGAGACATCCTGTGACGAGACTGGGGTTGCAGTGTATGACGATAAATTAGGCTTATTGTCGCATGTGCTATACAGCCAAGTTAAATTGCACGCCGATTATGGTGGTGTTGTGCCTGAGCTTGCCTCTCGTGATCATGTTCGCAAAATTGTGCCATTGATTAAGCAGGCTTTATCAGAGGCTAATTCAAGCCTAGATAATATCGACGGTGTTGCTTATACCAAAGGTCCTGGACTAATAGGTGCATTACTTGTTGGCGCTTGTGTGGGACGCTCTTTAGCGTATGCATGGAATAAACCTGCGATCGGTGTGCATCATATGGAAGGACATTTATTGGCACCCATGCTGGAAGAAAATGCACCTGAATTTCCTTTTTTAGCCTTGTTAGTGTCTGGCGGCCATTCAATGTTAGTGCAAGTTGAAGGCATTGGACGATATCAAGTGTTAGGTGAATCTGTCGATGATGCTGCAGGCGAAGCGTTTGATAAGACAGCCAAGCTCATGGGATTAGATTATCCTGGCGGCCCTCGTTTAGCCAAACTAGCCCAGAAAGGCTTGCCTGCGGGGTATAAGTTTCCACGTCCAATGACGGACAGGCCAGGTTTAGATTTTAGTTTTTCTGGATTGAAAACATTTACCGCAAATACGATTGCTGCAGAACCAAATGATGAACAGACTCGTGCCAATATTGCCCGTGCATTTGAAGAAGCAGTTGTTGATACCCTTGCGATAAAATGTAAACGAGCCTTGAAGCAAACAGGTTATACACGTTTGGTGATTGCCGGTGGTGTAAGTGCTAATACTCGCTTACGTGAGACATTGGCAGAGATGATGACCAAGTTAGGCGGTCAAGTGTATTATCCTCGTGGGGAGTTTTGTACTGACAATGGTGCCATGATTGCTTACGCTGGATTACAGCGTTTACGTGCAGGGCATATAGAGGGGCTTGAGGTTAAAGGTCAACCTAGATGGCCTTTGGATACGCTGCCTGCAGTAGACTAATTGATGAGTTAGCGTGTTTGAGTCGGTAAGCTTGAAAGTAATGATTTACTTTCAAGCTGCCAAGAAAACCTAATACTATTTGGTGTTGGGTTTTTTTATGGATTTTTTTCGTGTGACCTTACTTTCTTCGCCATGGCGCAAACGACCAATATTGTCTTTGTGGCGGATTAAAATAAGGGTTGAGAGCATCGCAACAGGCAGAATAAAACGTTCGTCTAACCACCAAGTGTAAAAAGGCGCTAAGGTTGCGGTTGCCATTGCGGCTACAGAGGAATAACGCGTTAATAGTAAAAACACAATCCAAGTGAGGATGAGGCATATTGCTAAATCACCGCCAATGGGGGCCATTGCACCAAAGGCCGTTGCAACACCTTTTCCGCCTTTAAAAGCAAAAAATATTGGGAATATATGCCCTAAGCAAGCGCTGACAGCAATAAAACCTAATGATGCGGCATCAAGTCCCATTTTATAGCCCAGATAAGAAGGCAGGGCGCCTTTGAGCATGTCAAAAAATAACACAAGCGCTGCAGAACTCACTCCACCAATGCGTAGCACATTAGTGGCACCGGGATTGCCGGAGCCGCTGGTTCTTGGATCAGGTAAACCTCTTAATTTACAAACCAGTACGGCACTTGAGATCGAACCCGCTAGGTAGGCGGTAATGATCATCAAAATGGTGACTGTAACGGCGTTCAAATTGGTTTCCTTACTCTTCTTAGGGTATCATCGCGCATTCATTTGTGAGACAAGTCATTTTAGTATCCACTGAAGCTGTCTTCGCGTTAACATTAACCATTTAGTTGATGTTAATTGAACAACAGCGCCTATCCTACTGCTTTAATTCATTAGGAAAAAGCTTAAATGTGCATATTAGGCATATAATCGGTAATAAAGTTTGATTAGGATGAACTTAACGTCTTTTTACATCGGTTAAGGTAGGAATTTATATGGATAAAGTACTCATTCGCCAGTTAGCGATAGAGACCATTATTGGTATCTATGAGTGGGAAAAAAAACTTCATCAAACATTGCTTATCGATTTAGATATGGCATGGGATAATCGTCTTGCGGCCGCTAGTGATAGTTACGAAAATGCATTGTGTTATGAAACGGTATCAAATCGTTTAACGGCATTGATTACTGAGAATCCGATAGAGCTGATTGAAACTGTTGCTGAAATGATTGCGCATTGTTTGCAAGACGAATTTAATGTGCCTTGGGTTAAAGTGGTTGTGATGAAGCCAGGTGCAATACCTCATGCTGTTTCTGTCGGTGTCGAGATCGAACGCGGTAGCATTTAACTGTTATTTTTTTTACTGTTTAGCATTAGGTCAGTCAATGGCACGTATTTACATAAGTTTGGGCACTAATATTTCGCCAGAGAAACACCTGAAAGCCGGTTTGGTTGATTTACAACAATATTTTGGCCCATTACAATTATCACGGGTTTTTGAGAGTGAATCGGTAGGGTTTAAAGGCACTAATTTTTTAAATATGGTGGCTGCGGCTGATACCGATTTATCAATTGCACAGGTTGTGGCGACATTTAAGCAAATTGAACAAGACAATGGCCGTATTCGAGGTGAGAAAAAATTCAGCCCGAGGAGCCTTGATATTGACTTATTGCTGTATGACGATGTTATTTGTGACATCCCCGTTGAATTGCCTCGTGGCGAAATTTTGTTTAATGCGTTTGTATTGTGGCCTTTGGCAGAATTAGTCCCTAATCTGTCTCATCCGGTGACGTTACAAAGCTATCAAACACTTTGGCAGAATTATGACAAACAGTGTCAACAATTGTGGCCTATTGTATTTGAGTTCCCACCAGAACTATTACCCATTAACACGTTATAACTAATCGATAAGTTAATCTCTAACAAGGACAAATATGGAAACGTTTCAAGTTATTCTGCTGGCATTAATCCAAGGGCTTACGGAGTTTTTGCCTATTTCTAGCTCGGCACATTTAATTTTACCATCACAAATATTAGGTTGGGCAGATCAAGGTTTATCATTTGATGTAGCAGTTAATACAGGCTCTTTATTTGCCGTGGTCATTTATTTTCGCCATGAGATTGTTGTACTGGCAAAAGCTTGGTTTACCAGTTTAGCTAGTAAGCAACAAACTCAAGAAAGTAAACTCGCTTGGTGGATTATTTTAGCGACTATTCCTGCTGTTATTGTCGGATTTACTGCCAAAGACTTTATTGAAACCCATTTCAGAAATACTTTAGTGATTGCAATAACTACGATTGTTTTTGGTTTGCTGTTGTGGGCGGCAGATAGAATGTCAAAAGCACAGTTAACTGAATTTCAAATGGGTTGGAAAAAGGCTTTGCTTATCGGTTTAGCACAGGCTATGGCATTAATACCTGGCACGTCGCGCTCTGGCGCCACGATGACAGCAGCACTGATGTTAGGGCTAACCCGTGAAGCCGCGGCTCGCTTTTCATTCCTTATGTCTGTTCCTGTTAGCTTTGGTGCCGCGTTACTGGTGACCAAAGACTTAGTCAGTAGTCCTGCACCTATCGATTACCAAGCGCTTGGTTTAGGGATTGTTGTATCATTTGTTGCTGCGTATTTATGTATTCATTTCTTTTTAAAATTTATTAGCAAAATAGGCATGACGCCGTTTGTATTATATCGCCTTGCTCTTGGTGCGTTATTGCTTGGATTGCTCTATCTTTAATATAAGCATTTAAGCGACTTTTTATTTGCATAGCGGGTAGGCTTACCACACTAGGTATTTCTACCCGTTTGTTTTACCGTCTTTCAATTAACTATCAGTGTAATTATGACTTTATCTTTATTATGTCCAGTGTGTTCAGCTCCACTAAATCAACATCAAGCTTCAGCGGGATTTTATTGCGACAACAAACATCATTTTGATAAACACCCTAATGGTTACTGGCCACTGCTGAGCAACGTAAAGGGCAAGAGTAAGCCGCAAGTGGAGTCTCGCCAACAAATGCGCGGGCGACATTTTTTATTAGAAACAGGCTTGTTTGCACCGTTAATTAAACAACTTCAAACAGTATTGCTGGACTTATGTGCCTCTACCTCTAATGGTGACACACAATTACAGCATATCGATTACCAATGTGCTGATGGTTATTATTTACGTCAGCTTGTGCCTGCGTTAGTGGAAGCCAATGTATCGTGTCAGCATTGGGGCATTACCGATGCTGAAAATGCTATCTTTGCCGCGGCAAAATCTGAAACACCGGCGAATTTATTGTTGTTGGCGTTAAAGAAATTGCCCTTTGCCTCGCAATCAGTCGATATTGTGACGGTGCTTGATTCACCGTTAAAAGGGAAAGAATGCATTCGGATTTTAAAAGATGACGGTCGAATTGTATTGTTGCAGCCTGGTATTAGGCATTTATGGCAAATTAAACAACAAGTTTATCCAGACTTAGTCGAAAAGCCGCTGCAGTTAAATTTACCCAATGATGTGGAAATTGATGCCCAGCAACAAGTGGTGTTTACTCAGTCAGTTACCGGTGAGCAGGCATTAACATTGCTTGATATGTCGGTATTTGGTTGGCGTGCTAATGATCAGCTAAAGCATCAAGTTAAATCTACTGCAATTAGTGAACTAGAGTTTGACTGGCAGATTATAACCCTCAAAAAACGCTTATAAAAATGGCAAAATAGGTAACAAACGTGAAAGCTGATGGAAAGCGATAACAAGCGATAAGATGAAAGTGCGGTGAGAGCGTTAGAGCCTAAGGGCTAGGACGCTTCGCGGCTAGATGCTATAAGAGCTGGTGCTAAGATTTCTGTGATGACAAGCTATAACGAACGGTGAGCGCGTTTACAAGCCTAGGGGCTAGAGCGCTTCGCTGCTAGATGCTATAAGAGCTAATGCTAGGATTGAACTTTGTGTTAATGGTCAATCCAGATGATATCTGTGAGATTGTTTAGAAAGATTAACTGGTTGAACAATGTATAGATTAATAGCGAAAAAGCTGGTGTGGAGAAGCTGTAGGTGTTTAGGTTTTTCGCTTGATACC
>NZ_JACJDU010000180.1:0-251 GCF_014163715.1 Shewanella sp. SR44-4
GCTAACTTGTACTAATGACCCGTGAGGCTTAACCATACAACCCAGATGGGTTTTACTGATACGACTTAGTATTAGAATGAGGCGCTTAAACAGTGGTCATAAAATGCTCCATGCGTTTATGACATAAAGTACATCCGTGTACTTGTCGAACTCAAGACTCTTGATAAGAGTAAAAGCAATCAGCTTTCCGAATTATTATTTAATGCATCAAGAATAATGCGTTAGATAAACAAAATTTGTCTGGAAACCAT
>NZ_JACJDU010000181.1:0-251 GCF_014163715.1 Shewanella sp. SR44-4
GTGACTGCAGGCGCGACCGATGTTGATGTGACCGCGCAAGTGATTGATATCGCCGGTAACCCATCTGCGACTGCTACCGACAACCAGCCTGTGGACAATGTTGCCGCACCTGCACCCATCGTTGAATTCAGCGGCATGGGCAGCGATGGTATCTTCAACAGCGATGAGATCGGCAGCGACGGTACTGTGACCGCCACCGTGACGCTAGCGACTGGCACCCAAGTTGGCGACACCTTGATTGTCACTGACGG
>NZ_JACJDU010000182.1:0-251 GCF_014163715.1 Shewanella sp. SR44-4
GGTAACCCATCTGCGACTGCTACCGACAACCAGCCTGTGGACAATGTTGCCGCACCTGCACCCATCGTTGAGTTCAGCGGCATGGGCAGCGACGGCGTGTTCAACAGCGATGAGATCGGTACTGACGGCACTGTGACCGCCACCGTGACGCTAGCGACTGGCACCCAAGTTGGCGACACCTTGATTGTCACTGACGGCAACGGCAACACCCTATTTAACGGCCCTGTCACTCAAGACATGCTCGACAACGG
>NZ_JACJDU010000183.1:0-251 GCF_014163715.1 Shewanella sp. SR44-4
CTGAGTTCGGAATGGGATCAGGTGGTGCCACAGCTCTATGGTTTCCAGACAAATTTTGTTTATCTAACGCACTATTCTTGATGCATTAAATAATAATTCGGAAAGCTGATTGCTTTTACTCTTATTAAGAGTCTTGAGTTCGACAAGTACACGGATGTACTTGATGTCATAAACGCATGGAGCATTTTATGACCACTGTTTAAGCGCCTCATTCTAATACTAAGTCGTATCAGTAAAACCCATCTGGGTTG
>NZ_JACJDU010000184.1:0-250 GCF_014163715.1 Shewanella sp. SR44-4
GCTTGGCATATTCTAATTTTTGAAGAGGGCTGACAGTGATTTTCGTTTTTCTAATCATGATAAATACCTTTAAGATTTTGCTTATTTTAAGCTATAAATCTCTACAGTTTCATTAGACCATTACACATGGGTATATTCGACAAACTGCTGTCATGTTTTGGCCAATCACAAACTCTACACTATAAATTATAGACGTAAAAAAGCTTATAGACGTAAAAAAGCCCGTTACGTTAGCAACGGGCTTATCACT
>NZ_JACJDU010000185.1:0-250 GCF_014163715.1 Shewanella sp. SR44-4
TCGTCTAGAGGCCTAGGACACCGCCCTTTCACGGCGGTAACAGGGGTTCGAATCCCCTATGGGATACCATATTTAAGATGGTTGAACATGATTCGAAACTGTTGTTTTAGAAAAAGTGTTTGATGATCTATATAGCACTGGTGTTTAGCCTACAGACACCAATGAGTATTCACTCGATGCAGAGTATAACGTATCAAATGTGTCCCATTCGTCTAGAAATAGCGCTTAGGACATCGCCCACTTTGGTTTA
>NZ_JACJDU010000186.1:0-249 GCF_014163715.1 Shewanella sp. SR44-4
CTACCTATCACTTCAGGAAATACTTCGACATCGACTTTTTTAAACATGCTAAACATTGACTCCTCCGAGTAGCAACTAACGGCGACAATCAGACACAGGAATGCAAAAATCCCAATATATGCTCTATAGGCCATAGATGAAGCAACTCCCTGCTTTTTAATTCAGATGATTATTTTTTAAACGAAGTTATTGTAGAGTGATTCTTTAAGGGTATCTATTATTATAAATGACTATTTTTTATAGTGTAAT
>NZ_JACJDU010000187.1:0-249 GCF_014163715.1 Shewanella sp. SR44-4
CAGCCAACGAATGCATTCATACCTTGACTACCAAAGTCCCAATGAATTTGAGCGTATGGATAAGCAGATAAAAGAAGTCGCTTAACGAACTTAACTAGGGTGACCGAATTCAGTTGACCAGGTCACAAGACATCGAAGCGTGCATGGTTTTATGTTGAATATGATAGGCGGATTGATTGCCTATCAACTGAAAGAAACTAAGCCACAACTCAATATTACGAATGCTGAGTTTGGCGCTATTGTTGTTAT
>NZ_JACJDU010000188.1:0-247 GCF_014163715.1 Shewanella sp. SR44-4
CCGCCGCTCGTCACCTCAGGAGCAAGCTCCCTTGTGTTACCGCTCGACTTGCATGTGTTAGGCCTGCCGCCAGCGTTCAATCTGAGCCATGATCAAACTCTTCAATTAAAGTTCTTTTGAAAACCCCACTCTTATAAATAAGAACGACGCTTTCGGCTCAATGAATTCTGATTTCATTTAAAAGACTCGGAAGAATCAATTAAATGTTTGTACATATTACTATGAACACTCATCGTTGCATTGAGTT
>NZ_JACJDU010000189.1:0-247 GCF_014163715.1 Shewanella sp. SR44-4
TTGTTTAAGGATTGCTAGGATTTGGCTGTCGCTAAATTTTGATGTTTTCATGCAGAATCTCCCTGCGTATATATTACGAGAAAATTCTACTTTTGAAATCTACTATTTTTAGGGGGGATTACCAACGGATTGAAAAGAGTCAGGCAGCGATAAGATCGCACTAAGAGAGCCTCTATATGTGTTTGCTGTAAACGATGATTTGACAGCTAAATGACAGACGAAGTAGATGAATTTGTTGATTGATTTT